>JAFGUD010000441.1 GCA_016938685.1 Bacteroidales bacterium
GAATACAAATCAAAATTCGAGCTTTGGGATTGGGATATAAAAAGCACCGGAAAAATTGAAGAAATTGCCGAAATTATAAATCAAAATTCTAATAGATACGAAGTTGTAATTGTTGACGAAGTACACAAATTCAGAAATCAGGATACATCAGCCTACGAAGCACTTGCCGATATTTGCAGAGGCAAAAAAGTTCTTTTACTAACAGCAACTCCATTTAATAATTCACCCGCAGATATATTTTCGTTGCTAAAACTTTTTACTATTCCGGGGCAATCAGCTATCACTTATGACAACGACCTTGAAGCTCTGTTTAGTGCTTATAATTTTCGTTTCAAAAGGCTTTCTTTCATTACTAAAAATCACTCTTCAAAAAAATTAGAGAACTTTAAAAAAGCAGAAAAATATTACACCGAAGTTTTAGGCGAGAAACCACCAATAAATCTTGAATTGGTTAAAGCAAACGTTGCAGAAATGGCAAACGACATAAAAAACACAATTTCTAGCGTAACAATTAGAAGAAATAGGTTGGATTTAAGAGAAGATTTTGAATATAAAAAAGAAATAACAACACTTTCGGACATAAAAGACCCAAAAGAATTATTTTTTGAATTGTCAAGTTTACAATCAAATTTTTACGACAGAATAATAAGTAATTATTTTGCCGAAGAAGGCGAATTTTCTGGAGCAATTTATACTCCTTTTCGTTACGAAGCTAAGCCAAAAAAGAAAGATGACGAACAATCTAACCGAACAAAATTACAACAAATCAACTTATTCGACTTTATGCGTCGCATATTGGTGAAACGTTTTGAAAGTTCTTTTGGTGCATTTGAAAAAAGTATTGAACGTTTTTTGAAAGTTCATAAAATGGTTAAGGCTTTTGTCGAAAAATCCGGTAAATATGTGCTCGATCGTAAAGTGTTAGAAGGAATTTACAACCAAGATGAAGAAGATTTTGTTTTGGAAGAAATAGAAAAAGCATTAGAAGAATTTGAACTCAATGCTATCAACAAAACGTCTCCCAAACACACAAAAATATACGAAATTGATAATTTTGAATTTAAGGATAAATTTCTGAAAGACATCAATAAAGACATCAAACTATTTGAGAAAATTAAAATTGAAATGCAAGCACTTAATTTGGTTTACGACGACCCAAAA
>JAFGUD010000442.1 GCA_016938685.1 Bacteroidales bacterium
GAATACAAATCAAAATTCGAGCTTTGGGATTGGGATATAAAAAGCACCGGAAAAATTGAAGAAATTGCCGAAATTATAAATCAAAATACTAATAGATACGAAGTTATAATTGTTGACGAAGTACACAAATTCAGAAATCAGGATACATCAGCCTACGAGGCACTTGCCGATATTTGCAGGGGCAAAAAAGTTATTTTACTAACAGCAACTCCGTTTAATAATTCTCCCGCAGATATTTTTTCGTTGCTAAAACTTTTTACTATTCCGGGGCAATCAGCTATCACATATGACAATGACCTTGAAGCTCTATTTAGTGCTTATAATTTTCGTTTCAAAAAGCTTTCTTTCATTACTAAAAATCACAATTCAAAAAAATTAGATAATTTTAAAAAGGCAGAAAAATATTACACCGAAGTTTTGGGACTAAAACCACCAATAAATCTTGAATTGGTTAAAGCAAACGTTGCAGAAATGGCAAACGATATTAAAAACACAATTTCGAGTGTAATTATTCGCAGAAATCGCTTGGATTTAAGAGAAGATTTTGAATATAAAAAAGAAATAACAACACTCTCGGAAGTAAAAGACCCTAAGGAGTTATTTTTTGAGTTATCAGACTTACAATCAAACTTTTACGACAGAATAATAAGTAATTATTTTGCCGAAGAAGGCGAATTTTCAGGTGCAATTTATACTCCTTTTCGTTACGAAGCTAAACCCAAAAAGAAAGAAGATGAGCAAACAAACAGAACAAAACTGCAACAAACCAACTTGTTAGATTTTATGCGACGTTTGCTAGTAAAACGTTTTGAAAGCTCTTTTGGTGCATTTGAAAAAAGTATCGAACGTTTTTTGAAAGTTCATAAAATGGTTAAGTCTTTTATAGAAAAATCAGGCAAATATGTTTTGGATAGAAAAGTTTTAGAAGGAATTTACAACCAAGAAGAAGAAGATTTTGTTTTGAAAGAAATTGAAAAGGCATTAGAAGAATTTGAACTCAATGCAGTTAATAAAACTTCACCTAAACACACAAAAATATACGAAATAGATAAATTTGAGTATAAAGATAAGTTCCTGAAAGACATCAATAAAGACATCAAACTATTTGAGAAAATTAAAATTGAAATGCAAGCACTTAATTTGGTTTACGACGACCCAAAA
>JAFGUD010000443.1 GCA_016938685.1 Bacteroidales bacterium
ATTTGTTTCTAATGCCGAAATTGTGAGAACATGAGAAATGATTGAAAGTAATTGATTGCTACTGTTTTGAATAATCGAAACAAAACTGTTTCTTTTTTCTTCTGACAAATTTGGTTTATTCAACCGTCCCGAAAAACCGCAAATTGCATTTAACGGCGTTCGGATTTCGTGTGATAGGTTTTGTAAAAATGCTGATTTTAAGCGGTCGCTTTCTTCTGCTTTTTCTTTGGCTTTAATTAATTCGTCTCGTAATTTTTTTTGTCTTGTAACATCTAATATTGAAGCGATTGCAAATTTTATCTGATTATTTTTTCCCCTAATCACATTAGAATACAAACTTATCCATATATTTTCACCATTTTTATGAATATACCTTTTTGTTATTGTAAACGAATTTATTTTATTAGCAATAACTTTCTCAATTTGTTTTTTATCTATGTCTAAATCGTCTTGATGTGTAATATCTGCAAAATTTAGATTTTTCAATTCTTTTTGTGAATAGCCAACAATATCACAAAATTTTTGATTTACTTTTAAAAATCTTCCGCTTGGTTCAACGTGTGCTATTCCAATTGCTGCATGTTCAAAAGTTTCTCTATACAATTGTTCGTTTTCAATTAATTCCAGCTTTGCGATTTCTAATTCATTTTCTTTTCGTTTATTTTCAGTTACATCATGAATAATTGAATATAAAAAAATTTTGTTCTCTATTAATATTTTTCCGCTATGAACTTCAACATCTTTTATTTGTCTGTTTTTTAATCTGTGCTTGAAATTAAAATAGTTTCTTACTTCCGATTTTGCATTTTGCATCTCTTTTTTTATTTCTTCGGGCGAAAGTGTATTTATCTGATTGATATTCATTGATGTTATTTCATCATACGAATATCCATAAAATTTACAAGCGGATTTGTTGGCATTAATTATCTGACCTGTTTCAAAATCAATTATTAATTTTATTGAATAACTATCAGTAAAAAGAGTTTGAAAAAGTTCTTTCCGACCACCGTTTTGATTTGCTTTTAAAATTTGTATTTCTTTTTCCTGCTCTTCGACTTTTTTTAATAATTCTTCGTATGATAAATTGACTGTTTCCATTTTCGATATTTTAAATTGGCTCTAACGTGAAAGGCTTGACGTAGTTGCGGGAGTGTTTCCGTACAATGTTGATTGAAAGTAAAATGTTAATTATCAGC
>JAFGUD010000058.1 GCA_016938685.1 Bacteroidales bacterium
AGACTGGAGACTGGAGACTGGAGACTGGAGACTGGAGACTAAAAATTCATAAAAACAATTATTTCACAAACACTTACAACTATTAATTATTTTCTGGTCTTTATTAAATCTACATATCTAAAATATTTTATAATGAAGTCTGTATTATTAGCAACATTATTATTTTTTTCAGTATTAACTGTTAATTCACAAGTAAAAATATTGTTTGATGCCACAAAAGCAGAAACAGCCAACAACGCCGATTGGATAATAGATGCTGACACATGGAATTTAGGATACTACCCGTATGCAGCAATAGGAGGAAACGAATCAAATCCGCAAATGATACCAACGCCCTCACAATCAGGGATAACTTCAACCTCACAAGAAAATTATTGGGCAGGAGCACTTTCGGCATGGGCAGTAGATGCGGTACAATTAGGTTATTATGTTGAAACATTACCTTACGACGGAAGCATTACTTATGGGAACAGTTCAAACGATCAAGATTTATCTAATTACAAAATATTTATTGTTTGCGAACCAAATATTTTATTTACAGATAATGAAAAAATAGCGATAATGAATTTTGTGCAAAACGGAGGAGGTTTATTTATGATTTCTGATCATGATAATTCCGACAGAAATGGCGATGGGTACGATTCACCATACATTTGGAACGATTTTTTAGAAAACAATCCTGTTCAATCAAATCCTTTTGGAATATCATTTGATTACCAATATTTTACAGAAACAACATATAATACTGCAGATTTACCAAACGACTCACTATTACATGGAGATTATGGCGATGTAACCAGAGTAGAATTTTATGGGGGTACATCAATGACTTTGTGGCCTTCGCAAAACTCAAATATTAAAGGTGTAGTTTACCGAAATGGTTACTCGAACACCGGCAATTATGGAGCAATGTGTGCTTACACCACATACGGACAAGGCAGAGTTGTTGCATTAGGCGACAGTTCCCCTGCCGATGATGGTTCAGGTGATAACAACGATAATTTATACGATGGTTGGATTGAAGACGCTAACGGCAACCATGAACGCTTGATAATAAATGCAACAATTTGGTTAGCAAGCCAGCAAACAGCTGCAATAACAAATTCAAATCAAACAAACGATTTTAAAATTTACAGTTCAAATAATATTTGCAAATTTATTTATCGGAACAATTCGATTAATTACTACGATATTATTTTTTACGATGTAATGGGTAGAATAATATTTGAAAACAAAAACATACAAGTAAACGAACAACAAGTAATTAATTGTGAGGGCTCAGGAGTTTACTTGTATAAAATCACAACAACCAAAGGAGCAACAAAAACCGGAAAAATAATTTTATAAATATGTTTCGGAAGCAAATGTTCTGTTTACTCCCTTTTTGTATTTTACTTTAGAGTAGCCCAAAGCAATAAAAATTCCTTCTTTACTCTTGAATTTTATTTTATGCGTTTCTCTGAATTTTTTCGCTTTTTTTCCTGCTTGAATAAAGGGGTGAACCGCACCAAGCATAACTGATCCAAGCCCCAAACTTTCGGCAGCAATCATAGCATAAGTTGCAGCAACGATAGGGTCAGCAGGATCGGCATAAGAAGTTGCATAGAAGTACATAATCAAAGGAGCATCGTAATTGATGTAATTATTCCCTTTTTTCATTTCATCAGTATAAGCTTTAAAAAGAGGTTTTAAAAAGCCTCTAAAAAGCTCATCATTTTGTTTACCCCAAAATGGTTTCATCAAATTTAAAAACCAGTTTGAAGTCATATATTTCATACCTTCAAGATATTTAGAAAAATCTACGGCAAATGCTCTTACTTTTTTAAATCCTGTAATAATTAGCACATTAACATCAGAAGGAGGTAGCCCATTGGAGCAGTTTTAGCAGCCGAAAGTATTTTTTCAATTATTTCAGGTTCAACTTCCTTTTGTTTGAACTCTCTAATACTTCGTCTGTGCTGCATTAGCAACAGCATTTGATCGTAAGTTGCATTAAAATTATTTTCAGAAAGTAAAAACAAATCGTTTGGCGAAAGTTCTCTACCATGAATTTCAATAGCACCAGAGGGGCAAATAGCCATGCAATGAGCACAACCAATACAACCAAACATTGGATTTTCAGAAATTTCAACTTTTTTATCAACAATTTTCAAGCTAAAATCTTTACAAACAGAAACACATAAACCACAACCTTTACATAAATCTTTATTTATGATAATTTCAGCCTTATTTTTTGATCTTGAAGTAGGAATAGCCATTTTAGTATAATAATTTCAAATAATAATATTTAAATATTTAGCCAACAATATTTTAATTCTATTTTTTTCTAAAGGTTTAGAAATAAAATCATCGCACCCATATTGATAGGCTTTTGCCTCATCTTGAGTAGTAGAGTAAGCTGTTTGAGCAATAATAGGCAAATCCGGCAATACTTTCTTAATTTTTCGGCTTGCTTCGTATCCGTCAAGCATTGGCATTTTTAAGTCCATAAAAATTAAAGAAATATTATCATTTTCAAAAGCCATTTTAAGAGCTTGTTCTCCATCTTTAGCATATAAAATTTCAACATTTTTCAATAAACTATCAATTAATTCTTTAAGATACAGAAAATTAACTTCTTCGTCTTCTGCAATAAGAATTTTAAAATCATTTGATAACTTATTGAAGCCTTTAAGTTGGTCTTTATTTTCAGAAGTAAAATAAGGAATTGAAACAATAAAAGTAGAACCTTTGCCTTTATCGGAATACAAATGAACAGAACCATTTAACAATTGAACATTTTCTTTAACAATAGCCAAACCAAGCCCCAATCCACCATATTTTCGGGTAAGCTCCAGTTCTTCTTGAATAAACCGTTCAAAAACAATTTCATGTTTATCATTACTTATTCCTATTCCGGTATCTTTAACAAAAAATTCAATAAAATCATTTTTGATTTCATAGCCAAAACCAACACTCCCTTGAACAGTATATTTAAGAGCATTATCAAGCAAACTTCGAATAATTTTATTGATTTTTTTCTCATCAGAAATAATAAGCGACTTATTATTATCAAGAGTTTTATGCAAACTAAAATCTATTTTTTTTTCTTTAGCTTTTATTTGATAAAAATAAAAAAGTTCATCAAGTAATTCGTTAAGAAAAAATTCCCGATTTAAAATGACAGATTTTTTAGTTTCGAGTTTAGAAACTTCGAGAATATCATCAATAACAGTTAAAAGTTGCCTTCCACTATTTTTAATTATATTAACGTACTCATTTTTTTGACTTTTTTGAATTCGTGGATCGTCTAAAAGTTCAGAAAAACCTAAAATAGCATTAAGAGGAGTACGGATTTCGTGGGACATATTATGCAAAAACTCGGTTTTTAATTTATTACTTTGTTCTGCATTTTCTTTTGCTTTGTATAACTCTTCATTTTGCGTTTTATATTCCTCATTTAAGGCTGCATATTCATTTTTTTGTCTCTCAACTTTTTGTTCAGTTTTTAATCTTTCGGTTACGTTTCTGATAGCCGAAACTCTAACTTTTTGATTGTTTTTTAAAATAATATCTTTTGATTCTATCTCAATGTCTATCAATGATCCATCTCTTTTTTTAGCTTTAACAATGTAAGGAAGAGCATGTTTTGAAGAAATATGTTTTTTAATAATTTCATGAAACTCCTCAGGAATAAGCAAACTAATCAAATTTTTACCAATAAGTTCATTTTGTGAATATCCAATCATTTTTGCAAAAGATAAATTCACATCAATTGCAAGTCCATTTTCATGAATTAAAATTCCTTCAAAAGTTAAATTTGAAAGTTGTTCAAATCTTTTCTGACTAATTTTTAATTCAATTTCAGACTTTTTTAATTTAGTAATATCATGATACACAGTTAATTTAACATCATCTTTTAATAAAACAGAAGTAACTATATAAAACTCACCATTTAGTTCTACTTCAATATTAGTTTTAGTTTTGGTTTCTTTAAGTTTATCAAAATAACACCAACTACATTTTTCGTCGTTATTATAAATTGTTTTATAACATTTTTCACCAACAGCATTTCTACCTATTTTTTTTATCATTCCCTGATTAAGATATGTTATTTGGTAATCGGCATTACATAAATAAACACCTTGGTCGAAAGAATTAAGAATAGTATTTAAGGTTTCATTATTTTCAATAATAGTTTGCTCAGCCTCTTTAAGTTCAGTAATATCCAACACAAAGGCAATAAACTGATTATCAGTTACTTTAACAGCACTAACATTCCAATATTTTACTTTGCCTGATTTGTGAACAAATCTAAAATCACCAGAAGAATTTCCGGAATTAGCCAGGTTTTCAAAATGTTGTTTTGCATTTTCTAAATCTTCCGAAAAAATTAAATCAGCAAAATTTAAACGTAATAATTCATCGTTTGAATAGCCTGTAATATTAGTGGCAGCTTCGTTTGCATCAACATAATAACCTTTAGCATCAGAAACAAAAATACCGGTAGGAGCATGTTTAATATAATATCTGAATTTTTCTTCACTTTCACGTAAACTAAGCTCAGCTTGACGTCGAGTAACAGTTTGCCATGCTAAATCTGCTAATTTTTGAATAGTAGAAACATCGGTTTCATTATAAAAATATTTTTTATTACCTACACCTAAAACAGCCACAATTTTATCACCTCTAAAAACCGGCACAACAAGGTCTCTGAAGATTGGGGCATGACCATCAGGTAATCCTTTTTTATGTTTAAGGTTGTTATAATCATTATGAATTATCGGTTTTCGTTGCTTAATTGCATCTATCCAAACACCGGCTTCAGATATTGGATAATGAGTTCCAATTTCTGCAATTTCACACATATTGTTTGCAGTATTAGATGACCATGCTTGCAAAAATATTGTTTGTTCATCTTCTTCAAAAAAATGATAAAAACCAATTTGGCTTTCAGTTAATTTTTCGGCTTCATCTATAAATTTTTGCAATAAATCGTCAATAGTACTATTAAGAGAATATTCAACAAGCTTTAATTGAGCTAATTGTATTACTTCTTCTTTTTTTGCATCGGTAATTTCGCGACCTATAATTACCAAACCATCACGAGATTTATTATTATTAAATATAGGTATCTTTATTGTATCAAATATTTTTGCCCCCCCTTCCTTAGTAGGCAAAACCTCTTCGTAATAACCTAACTCGCCCCTTTCCCATGTTTCTTGATCTGTTTTTTCACAAAATAATAAAGCATCTTTATAAAAACCGGCATTATCAGCAATTTCTATATCTTTTTTTCCTCTATAGTCAAAATTTTGCAACTCAAATAATTTAAGACCAGCTTCATTAACTTCAAGCCATCTACCATTTCCATCTTTAAAAAAAATAGGACTTGGAGAAGCGTTAATAAGAGTCTTTAATCTTTTTTCACTGGCTTTTACTTCAGTAATATCAACTTTAACGCCTATAAAATTAATAATTTTTCCGGAGGCATCTTTAATTGGAGTTATAGTAGCTTTTTCCCAATAAAACTCACCGGTTTTCTTTTTATTATAAAATTCACCTTCCCATTTGTTTCCGGCTTTAATAGTTTTCCAAAGCGAAGAATAAAAGGCTTCATCATGCTCGCCGGATTTTAAAATATTATGCCTTTCCCCAATAACTTCCTGCTTTGAATATCCTGTTATTTTGCAAAAATAATTATTAACAAATTCTATATTTCCGGCTTCATCGGTTATTACAATTGCGTTTTCGCTTTGTTCTAATGCTAAGGCAAGTTTACTGTTTTCTTTGTTAAAATGGAAAAAATCTTCTGATTGATTTGATTCTTGTTTTATTTTTTCAAAATATATTTTAACATCTGCTTCAATTACTTGTTGAAATTGTTCAAGTAAATCCCGGGTAGTTTTATTAAAATTATTTTCTTTTTTATCAAGAATACAAATTGCTCCAAAATTTGATCCGTCAATATTTTTGATTGGGAGACCAAAAAAAGAGATTATTCCATTTTCTATATCAAAATTGGGCTTGCTTTTACCGTATTTTCGGGTATTTTCAATAAAAAAATTTTGGTTTGTTTTAAAAATATTGAATGATAGCGTTTTTTTTGTTTCTAACAACATCTGATCAACATATAATTCATTTAAATTATCATTTGCAGAAATAATTTTAGCATTATTACCAATATTTTGCATAAAAAGCACAGCATAAACATTACTTATTTCCGAAATTAAATTTAAGATTTTTCGCCATTTAAAGCGTATTTTTTCAGTAAAAACAATTTCCTTATTATCAAAATTCTCGGCGATAAACTCCATCTTTAAATATATTTTGTGTTCAAAAATAAATAAAATACCTCAAAAAAGGCAAAAAACATTCCAAAAACATATTTTTAAAATTAACACATATAAAACAAAAACCAGAGCAAATGCACCGGTTAATGAACCTAAACTAACCTAAACTATGAAAAATTTTATTTTATGATGATTGTTTTACTAAATGCCTCATTTTTATCCAGATTAACAAATCGAAGGAAATAAATACCAGCAGGTAAATCACCCTTATTCAAATTAAATCTTTGAGGAGCAACAACCTGAGTTTGAGTAACCACTTGTCCATTGAAATTTATTAATGAAATTTCAAAAGTGCCAATTTCATTAGTTAAATCAACAGTAGCAAAAGAAGTAATTGGATTTGGGTAAATATTTACAATATGCTCATTAACAGAATTTATGTTATTAACTTGAGTAATAGGAATATTCCAATTATTATCATCGTTATTATTCCAATTATCGCCTCCGTAATGAAGCACAAAATTAATTTCATTTACAATCTGTGCAGGGTTATTAAATGGTCCTATTTGCACAACAAATAAATCATCTGTTTGTTGAGAAAATTGAGTTTCGATAGATGGACCAACGCCGTTAAATAATGTTGAACCAACAGGCCAATAAGAATTATTTGGAGTAACCCAATCATTAACAGCCCAATGGAACATAGAAGATGCTGACATGTTCACATCATTACTAACAAAAATAGTAATTTGGTCATTAGAAGTTGGGTTTTGAGGATACCAACTAACACCGCCCGGCTGCGAATTTTCTAAAACATTTATTGTTAACAAATAAGCTTCTTCGCTATATCTACCTAAGTTATCAATAACTTTAAATTCAAAAGTAGTATAAGGACTTGCAAATTGTCCGGCATCAGGAGCAAAAGTTAATAGTGTAACATCAGAATAGTCAACACCGATTGTAACAGCTCCGTTATTATACATAAGAACGCCGGCATCAACATCAGAAACCAATTGAATTCCGGCAAAAGAAGCACCATTAGCACCAAAAAACGGGAAATTTGCAGTTTCAAAAGCATATTCAGAATCCTGCATTATAGAAATTGAAGAATTGGCACTTGTTGGGTTTAAACTATAAACAACAATTGAACAAGTATATTCATAATCGCTGTAACGTCCTTCAGAATCAATCACTTTAAAATCAAAATCATCAAAAGGATTACCACTTTGCCCGGCGGGGGGCGTATAAGTTAAAAGTGTAAGATCGCTACACGTCTGATTAGCAGAAACATCTGATCCATTGTATTTTAAAGAGCCATTGCTTTCAAGCGATGTAACCTGAATTCCGGCAAAAGTTGCACCTCCGGTTCCGGTAAAAATAAAATCGGCAACTTCAAAAGTATAAGTTTCATCTTGATTTGTTGAAACAGAAATATTACCGCCTAAAGGATTATCATTTGAAACATTAATAGAAAAAGTATAATCTAAATCGCTTTCTCTTGCTTCGGAATCAACAACTTTAAATGTAAAAGTTGCATAAGGCTGTCCAATTTCATCGGTAAAAGGAGTAAATTGAAGTAATGAAACATCAGAACATAAATCAGAAGCAGTAACATCAGCTCCGTTATACTCTAAATCGCCATTTGTTTCAACAGTAATTATTTTAATTCCTGCAAAAGTAGCATCTCCGGTAGCTTGAAAATAAAAATCGGAAGACGAAAAATTGTAAGTTTGGTTAACCATAATATTAACTGTTTCATTTGCCCCCACAGGATTATCGGAAACATCGTTTATAATATCAATAAAATAATCACTACCATTGTTATTATCCCAAGTGTCATCATCAAGTTTTACAACAAAACATACTTTTTCAACTATTTGAGAAGCATCATTAAACGGACCAATTTCAACAGTAAAAACGCCATCTCCGTCAGGATCGGTAAAAGGAGTTTGTAGAGCGCCCTGATTTACGGCAGAACCTGCAGGCCAATAAGCTGCAATAGGCTCAACCCAGTTAGTTCCATCTACTCTAACACCCCAGTGCAAAACAGAAATTGCAGTTGCTTGAGAATCAACAATTGTAATAAGATCATTTTTTGTTGGCTCTTCGGGCGTCCAGTATAAATACGAATTAGAAGAACTGCCGCCTCCATTTTCATTTCCTACCCATACATGTTGAATAGGAGTATTAAAAACGTTTCCATTAACATCGGTAACTTCCACATAATAATCAACCAAAGTATCAGACAATCCGGCAATTTCGGCATAGTATAAATCTGCAATAGCGGTAGGAAGAACAAAAAAGTTGATATCGGGGTTTCCTGCATTATAAGAAGGATCTAAAACTTTTTGGGTCATAGAAATAGATTGCCAATCAGATACACTTGAACCACCTGCATAAGTATCATTTTCATAATTATCAATTGCATTAACGCCGTCATAATCAGTTCTATACTTTAATACAGCAGTTTGCACACCGCTTACGTCATAAGCTAAAGTCCAAACAGTAAAGTCTTTAGAGCTAATATGTTCTTGATAACCATAAATAGGGCCAAATTCGCGACCACCCGGATTATATGGGAATCGTTGAGGAATAAATACCGAAGGAGCAGTATTATCAACGCCTGAATTTGCACTTATAACATTTTGAGCATGAGAAATAGCGTTATTTCCGGCAATAGTTTGTTTCACCTCCATATCTTCGGCTGTACCATAATACATATAACCACTTGTTAAAGCAGGAAGGTAAAAATGCCAAGCCAATTCAGCTTCAGAAGAAGAAGCGGAAGGATAAATAATATCGTTAATATCCGTACCACCTTCAAGATCTTCTGCCATACAAGCAAAGTTATCAATAGCCATAACCACAGCCCAGTTTCTAAAATCTTCTGTCCAACCATCAGGATTAAATTCATAGGTAGAATTATCATAGATAGGCCACAACCAATTAATAAATTGTGGGTGTCCCCAGTCGTTTGCAGCATTTACCCAGCCACCATCTTCAACGTGAACTATATCATTTGAAGGCACCGGATTATCGTATAAATATTGTTGAACAGTAGAAGGGTGCATATTAGGGTCGGCATTTGCGGCACCAACAAAACTTGGAACTGCTTCAAAATAATAACTACTTCCCCCACCCCAAGCATTGTCGCCATCGTGAGCAAAAAGCACTATTGAATTATGATTAGGATCATTAAATGGAACAATATGTGCATTAATATCATCAGTTCCTTGAGGAGAATATCCATCGCGATAGCTTAATAAATCAGCCATTGGCACAACGTCCATTACATATTGAGTTCCTGTTGCAGGGTCAACATACTGAGCTTTATGAGCCTGATAGCAATAAGGGGCAGCAAATTCACCACCACGTCCGTCAATTTGACCATTCCACCAGTTAATTCCATTTGTTGAAACAACATCAGCTTGATTTGGAGGAGAAATATTACAACCATTTGTACCGTAATGCAAAGGATAATCATTTAAAGTTCTTGAAAGGTGACTATTAGCAACAACCGACCATTCAAAACCCTCTTGAACTAAAGTTTGAATATTTCGTTCAGAAAAGCAACATTCAGCCGGCCAATAGCCCTTTGTGTAATTAGGAGATGAGCCAAAAGTGTTTCCGTAAATTTGACGGTGAGCTTGTAATTCTTTTCTAAAAGCCCTATCAGAAATAAGAGGACCAATAGCATGATGAAAAGTAAAACCAATAATATCAAGTCGGGGAAAACCATTAGAAGTTTGCCAACCGCGAGCAGTTTGATAATTGTTTTGCCAACCGGAATAATACCCCCACTGACCGGCGTTGGCTAAACTGTTAACATTTTCAATTAAACAGCCCGAATAATTAACTTGAGCTCCGGCATCAGCATAGCCCAAAAGTTGCTGAACAGAATTTGGTGCACCATGTTGATAAACATTTTTCCTGTCATCATTACTAAAAATTTCGGTCAAATTATTTGTAGGATGACTAACACCGGTTCCATACTGGTTTCCGCCGCCATCTTTTATATCTTGCGATTGTTTTACCGTTTGGTAGTGATAACTCCCTGATTGTGCTTCAGGCCAATAAATAGGTTGCTGCAAATGCCATAAATAAGAAGTGTTAACTTGTGCATTTGAAGCAATTCCAATAATTAAAAAAAGAGATAAGATTTTAAAAAAACGCTTCATGATTAATATTTTGAATGTTAATTTTTCGTAAAACTAAAAAAATACAAATAAGAAATCAATAATATTGGAAAGTTTTGAAATGCAAACGGTTGCGAAAACGTTTGAGTTATTTTCAAAGTATCTTTTTCAAAAAAAATTTATGTTTAAAACATTTTCAAATAACTTATTCTAACTTTGTATAAAATTTTAATTACATATTCATGAAAAAAATATTTTTCTTTTTAAGTGTTATAGTAAGCTCTTTTTTTTGCTATTCACAGCCAAATATTGTTTGGCAAAAAAATTTTGGAGATTATATGAATGATGTTGCAAATTCAATAATATTATCTTCGGACGGAAACTATGTTTTTGCCGGAAAGAAAACAACCTTTAACAAAAAAGATGAAGCTTGGATAGCAAAAATTGACACCAATGGTAATTTAATTAATGAAAAAAGCTACGGCGGAAAACAAGTTGATCAAGCATATTGTATTATTGAATTAGATAATTCAGGTTTTGCAATAGCAGGCCAAAATCAATCAAAAAGCAATGGTTTTTCTGACGCATGGTTTTTGAGCACTAATAATATATTTAAAAAACCTCAAAGCAAAATAACCGGAGGCAAAATTTGGGACGAAGTTTATAGTGTTATAGAAATAAACAACAATCTACTTTATGCAGGATACACTTCGTCCTTTGGAGCGGGAGCAGCAGATGCTTGGATTTTAAAAACGACAGACAAAGGTCAAGTTATTTTTGACAAAACTTATGGCGGCTCAGATTATGATGTTGCAAAATGTGCAATAGAATCATTTGACGGCAGTATTTTTTTTATTGGAAGTACAGAATCAGAAAGTGCCGGAAAAAAAGATGCTTGGTTAGTAAACCTTGATGCTTCAGGAAACCTAAAATGGCAAAAAACTTATGGAAACTCGGGTTTTGATATTGCAAACGATTTTGTGCAAACAAACGACGGAGGGTTTTTAATTGTTGGAACAACTAATTCAAAAG
>JAFGUD010000444.1 GCA_016938685.1 Bacteroidales bacterium
GAAAATGGTTTAGAAAAAATTGAAAATAAGCGTATTTTTTTTCTGAATTGCATTTTGGATAGTTTTTTACAATTTGAATTAACTTTTTACGATTTAGTAGTGTGGGATTGGTTGAAAAACAGGAAATTTGAAGTCGGATTGAAATAGTGAGTAGATAAATTTTAGTTAATGATATTCGGAAAATGAATTTTTGGTGTAAACTAAAATTCATTTCCGGCCCTCATCAAAAATCTTTAATAGATTTATTATCAAATAAGAGTAGCTAATTTGCTGCTCTTATTAATTTAAAATTGAATTAGAAAGTAATGAAACAGAACCAATGCAATTATAATCGATTATTTTTTATAAATAATTGCACCTCAAATTTTCAATGTTTTTGTAACTTGGCAATATTGTAAACTTGGCAAAACGTATTCAAAAAAAAGAAAAATAGTTATGAAAATTATAATCATATTGATAGCAGTGCTTGTATTAGCTTTTAATAGTTCTTCTCAAAATTTTGAAGTTGATAATTTTGAAACATCAAAAGGAGAATTAAAAATAACATTTATTGGCCACGGAACACTGATGATGGAATGTGATGGTAAAACGATACACATTGATCCGGTTGGAAATTATGCTGATTATACAAAATTACCGAAAGCCGATTTAATTCTTGTAACCCATGAGCATGGAGATCATTTAGATGCACATGCAATTAAAACAATTGTAAAACAAGGGACTGAAATTATTACAACTGAAAAGTGTGCCGAAAGTTTAACAAATGCAAGCATTATGAAAAATGGTGATGCAGAAATATTTGCCGGGTTTATGATTGAAGCAGTTCCTGCATACAATATTGAAAATGTCAGAAGCCCAGGAAATCCATATCATCCGAAAGGAAATGGGAATGGATATGTAATACATTTTGGTAACACAAAGGTTTATGTTGCCGGAGATACCGAAAATATTCCTGAAATGGCTGATTTAAAAGATATTGATATTGCTTTTTTGCCTATGAATCTTCCATTTACAATGTCTCCGGAAATGGTTGCAGAAGCAGTGAAACTTTTTAAACCCAAAATATTATACCCTTATCATTTTGGAAATACCGATACAAATCAATTGTTGAAATTAACAGAAGATCAAAAAGGAACTGAAGTGAGAATCAGAAAACTGAGTTAGAATTGGCTTGATTTTACCTGCAAGGAAATGTACATTCATTTCATAAAATTACTTTTCAAACCTTATTTTTAATTACAAAATGAGTTACTTGTTATTGCGCTTCCTTAAAAAAGTAGCAATTCAGTATAAATAA
>JAFGUD010000445.1 GCA_016938685.1 Bacteroidales bacterium
CACTTAACCAAATTTTTTAACACTTTTTTTTCAATAATTTCATTGATTTTCAGGTATTTATAAAAAAAATTAACGAACTATTGATATGAAAAATCACCATAATATTCTACTTCGGGTGTTATAAAAAGATCAAATCTTGGTTCATCAAATTTCCATCTTTTATCAAAAAACAACCTTAATTGACTACTAATTCCAATAGACATAATATGTGAATTGTCAATGTAGATTTTATTATATGAACCGAATATTCTAAAATTACTTCTAATTTTTCTAATTTTTCGAGAATATTTATTTATAATTTCTTTACCTATAAATATTTTATTTCTTGCTAAATTAATACTTGTATTTTGCAAATTAAATCTCTGAAATTCATATCCATATTCTTGCAAACATGCATCATAATCTTTTTTGATTATACCATAAAAGTTGAATGTGTAACTACCTTTATAATCAGACAAATAATTAGCTCCTAATTTTATGCCATGTATATTGCGATCCCAAATATGAACATAACTAATTCCACTACCATAAAGATTATTTGATAAATCTGTTTGTAAATTGACACTAAAATAATCAGGATAATCGGGATAAGAACAAAAAAGACCAATTTGAACTATTATAGACCTTTTTAAAATTACTTGTAGTTTGTTAGTATTTTCACTTCTAATTTTTCTTTGTTTATATCCAAATTCGAACTTGTTGCTATGAAAATATAGAATACAAGGGAAACTATCTGGGTTAGTATAAATTTCAAAATAACCTTTATCATCTGTTATTGTTCGTGTTTCTGAAATACTAACTGTTGTATTTTCAGCTTTTTTTATTCCTCTGAAACAATTCTTTTTATAAACCTGTCCATAAACAGTGCCTGTAATTTTTTTAAGTGTTGTATCCTTTTCTAAATAAACTTTCAAAGTGTCTTGCTTTCCTGTATAAACAACTGTCTTTCTGTAATTGTCTTTTTCAAAAATGAGTGTATCATTAGCTAAATCCTTTTTAATTCTTAACTCTTTTCTTTCGACATTGTATGGCTCTGAAAAATATAGTTCGTTAAAGTTTTTTTCATAACAATTGGCGTATCCTGAAATAGTTGAGTTGTCATGCGCATAGTATAATTCAACAGGAATAGTTTCTTTTACATAACGCATAACTATTTTATAGTAGTTTCCCTCTCTTTCAATGTTTTCTATATCGCCATTTTCAATATAAAAGCTCCATTTGTAATAATCAGAAATGGAATCAAGTACTGTTTCAATTGAAAAACTTCCATCTAGATTCGTTAGGGTGTTTTCTTTTGTTTCACGTATCCAAACTTTAACTTCCGGGATTCCTTCTCCGTTTTCATAACAAACAGTCCCTGTAATAATATTTTGTCCAAAAGCCAAAATTGGCAGAAAAAGGAGGAGTGATATGATGAGTTTTTTGGTCATAGTTAAAATATATTCTTACAAAGATGAGATTTTATTTGTAAATTTGTAATAAAATTATTGTTATGAAATACAACAACAGAATTGAAGCAAATCATAATATTATGCTTGGCAAACCGGTTATAAAGGGAACTCGCATAACAGTTGAAACCATTCTTAATAAAATGTCGCAAGGTGCAACTTTTGAGAATATTTTAAAAATGTATCCAAATCTTATAAAAGAAAACATTAATGCATGCATAGCTTATGTACATGTATAAGAAACTAACTTTTTGTATGTTTGTCACTCAGACAATAGGAGAAGTCTATATGATGACAAGTTTTTAAGCGAGTTAAAGACTCCTCCTTTCGTCGGAGTATCACAAAGTAATTTATTCATGGCATTACTTCTTTCCAAACAACTTATCAATCAAATCTTTTCTGCCGAGTTTTGCTAGTTTTAGCCTAATTTTATTTCTAAATTCGGATTTGTACCAAAAAAAGAACATTCGCTGATCAAGTTTTTGTTGTGGCGATTTTGCCGTGTAGATTTTTCTCATAGAATACGGCTCTATTCCGGTGTAAAACATAACTGCCGCAGCAGTCAAAGGAGTTGGTGTTAAGTCCTGAATTTGTTCAAGTCTGAAATTTAAGTTTTTTGTTTCTACGGCAAGTTCTGCCATTGCTTCTTCTGTACTTCCGGGATGACTTGAAATAAAATACGGTATCAATTGTTGGTTCAATTCTGCCGAATTATTAATTCTGTCAAAAAATCTTTTGAATGCGTAAAATGACCTGAAAGAAGGTTTACGCATTATTCTCAAAACTTCATCAGAAGTATGTTCAGGCGCAACTTTTAATCTGCCTGAGACATGGTGTTTTATTAATTCTGTTGCATATATTTTTTTATCCCCTTTTATTTCGCCGTTTTTATCCAAAAGCATATCGTATCTAATTCCACTACCGATTGTTGCTTTTTTAATTTCAGGATGATTTCTTACTTTTCGATAAATATTCAACAATGGTTCGTGATTAGTGTTCAAATTATTACAAACAGAAGGATAAATACATGAATGTCGCTTACATTTTGTGCATACAGACAAATCTTTGCCCTGCATTTTGTACATATTTGCAGAAGGACCGCCCAAATCGGAGATATACCCTTTAAAATCAGGCATTGACGCAATTAAATCAATCTCTTTCAAAATAGATTTTTCTGAACGACTAACAATAAATTTGCCCTGATGAGCAGAAATTGTACAAAAACTACATCCTCCAAAACATCCACGATGCAAATTTACCGAAAACTTGATCATTTCGTAAGCCGGAATTTCTCCTCTGTTCAAGTATTTTGGGTGTGGCAAACGAGTGTAAGGCAAATCATAAGTTCTATCAATGTCTTTTTCTTCAAGTTTTACAAACGGAGGATTAACTACTAATTTTTTATCACCTATTTGTTGAATTAAACGTTTAGATTTTAAGCTGTTGCTTTCTATTTCAACGTGTTTAAAATTCTCGGCAAATTTAAGTTTATCCGTCAAACATTGTTTGTAAGAATGTAGCTCTAAGCTTTCACTGTCAATATTTTGCGGTATTTCGTTTTTATCGATCAAAAAAGCAGTTTGCGGAATTGTTTGTATTTTAGAAATAGGAATATTTTTCTGCATCAATCTCGCCAATTCAACTATTGAAAATTCTCCGTTGCCGTACACTATCATATCAGCTTTGCTATCAACCAAAATAGATGGTTTTAAACTATTCGACCAATAGTCATAATGAGCGTAACGCCTCAAAGAAGCTTCAATTCCGCCCAAAACAACAGGAACGTTGGGATATATTTCTTTTAATATTTGAGAATAAACAGTTGCAGCATAATCGGGACGAAAACCTGATTTTCCGCCGGGAGTATAAGCATCATCAGAACGCAGGCGTTTGTTAGCAGTGTAATGGTTTATCATCGAATCCATATTGCCCGAAGTAACTCCGAAAAACAGCTTTGGTATTCCAAATTTTTTGAAATCACGCAAATCGTCTTTCCAGTTTGGTTGCGGCACAATAACAACACGCAAACCTTCATTTTCAAGAACTCTACCAATTACTGCGGCACCAAACGCAGGATGATCAACGTAGGCATCGCCGGAAAAAAGAATTACGTCTATTTCTTCCCAGCCACGCTTTTGGGCTTCTTTTGCAGTTATGGGGAGTGGAGTGTTCATGTTTATATATCTACGTTAATCTGCAGAATTAGTCTAATCTATGTTATATTTTTAGGACGTAAATTCTTTCTTTTACTCAAAAATTTTGTACAATGTTTCCAAATTTGGTGTTAAGATAATTTCAATTCTGCGATTTTTCTTTTTGCCTTCGTCGCTGTTATTATCTGAAATTGGAGAATACATACCACGTCCGGCAACTGTTATTCGAGAAAGGTCAATTTTTGAGTTGTCTTCAATTATTTTTACAACAGCCAAAGATCTTTCGGTGCTCAATTTCCAGTTTAATTCAGACGAACCGACATTGTCAGTGTGACCTTCAATAACAATTGAAATATCAGGATTTTTCTCCAAAACTTTGGCAATTTGAATTATCGCATCTACACCTTTGGGGTCAATTTTTGCACTTCCGGTTTTGAACAAAAGTTTTTCTTCAAGAGAAACATAAACTTTACCGTTTTTTTGATAAACAGTAAGTTCAGAAGCATCAAACGATTTCAAGGCTTTGCTTATTAAATCTTTTAAATTTTCAGTTTCTTTTCGGTTTTTTTCCACCATATCTTGTAATGATAATAATTCAGCATCTTTCATTTCTAATTCTTTTCTCAATGTTTCAGTTTCAGCGGTTTTTAGTTCCATATCACTTACCATCTGATTCATTTTTTTCTTTTCCTGTTCATATTCCGTAATAGCATTTCTAAGAGATTGTTGTAATTCTGCTGTATTTGAGCTCATTTTAGATATTTCGTAAACCATGCTATCAATAATATCCACTTTGTTTTTTTCGTCTAATTGAGATTGATTCATAAAAAAATTAAAATCGCTGATATTATTCATAACAACACCCACAAGTGAGTCCTGTATGAAAATTAAAGAATCACGTTGTTTTAATTTAGCATCTTTCAGTGAAGTGTATTTTTTTTTTGACACAACACAAGATGTAAATACACTTAGAATAATTAATCCTATTAAAAGTTTTAAAAATTTTGTATTCATAATGTTGATTTTTTTATTATTTTTACTGCAAAAATACTAAATAATTCAGCATCTAAAAATAATAAAAATGATTAAAAAAGTTTTGATTTTTTCTATATTCATATTATTCGCAAATAATATTTTTTCATCACCCTTGGGAGACATAACAATTACCGGAAAAGTTATAAATGCTGCAACAAAAGAGCCTTTGCCTTATGTAACAGTAGCTTTAAAGAGTAATATTGCTGTTTATACAGATTTTGACGGTAATTTTTCAATAACTTTTCCCGACAAATACACCAATGACTCACTAATTGTCAGCTATGTGGGATTTATCAAAAGGAACTTATCGATAGCTAAATTCAGAAACATTCCAAATTTTGTAATTGAATTAAAACCAACAGATTACGGCATTGAAAATGTGGTGGTGGTTGCCGATTCAAAATCGCCGAAAACCATTATAAAAAAAGCAAACAACAATATTATGAACAATTATGTTCATGAACCGTTCAATTACATTTTCAATTTTGAAAAAACAATAAAACAAGCTAATAATCAGACCGAAAAAATTACAGGAGAACTTGTGTTATTTGATAAAAGCGGCTATTATCGCTCAGATTATACAAAAACTTTCAAAAGTATAAATTACAGATTTGAAAATATTAAAAGAAGTAACATTGTAACAAGGTTAGCAGAAGGTTACGTTAACATTGATGATGTTTTAAAAGCCGACATCGTTAGAAATACTGACAATGTATTAGATATTAAAAACTTATCAGATTTTGATTTTTCGCTTGAACATGATATGTACAATGGAGATTCTGTATGGATAATAGTTTACAACTGCAAAGAACCCAACATTACAAACACCGGAAGCTTATACTCTAAAAGTCTTTCAGGTGAATTGGTTATCAATAAATTAGATTACGCTGTTTTAATAAATACTTCAACATTAAAATTAGACTTTATTTCTGATTTGGGAATTTCTTTTACCAAAAACAACAGCTCAAAAAATAAAACTAACGTTGAAATAAAACATACTTCTTACTACGAGAAAAAAAATGACTTGTATGCCTTAAAATCAATAGAATATCAAATATCTTACATTCAAAAAGAAAACGAAACATCAGAAGAACAAAAATTCACAGAAAATTACACCCTTAAAGTGAAAAAAGTTGACACAAATAACCCTGCAAAAACAGAGAGCCGTCAATATTTTGTGGAATAGCAATTGACTAGATAGCAGACTTCTTTTTTGATTATCAAACCAATAAAGACAAGTTTATTTTTTTTCTTAAATTTGCACTTTCAAAAAACAATATTAGTGTTTAAAGCATTTTTAATAGTAGGATTGGGAAGTTTCTTTGGAGGTGGTTCACGCTATCTCGTTCAACAATTTTTGACAAAAGTCACATCAATTCCTTTTCCTTTCGGAACATTAACAGTTAATATACTTGGAAGCCTGATAATAGGAATAATTTTCGGACTTAGTGCAA
>JAFGUD010000446.1 GCA_016938685.1 Bacteroidales bacterium
ATTTAACAAAATTATGGAACGAGTTGTTGAAGCTATACATACAGGCTACAAAGAAATAATTGTTCCTAAGTAAACACCCCTTAAAATTATTTAACATTGTATTCTGAAAAAAACAAATATTCTACTCTCTCTCCATTTATTTTAGTAAATTCATACTTCCCACCCCATTCATGAACTCCTTTGGTTGTTGGAGTATATTTATACATAAAACACTTATAATCTTCATCATAGATTAATTCATTATTTGCACTACTCAAATCAAAATTTTTAACACTATCAGTTATTTTAAAAATTGGAGTCAGACTGTCAAAATGTAAACCTAAATATACAAGAGCTTTGTATTCTTCTCCATATTGAATGTCTGTATTTAAAGGCGAACAAATCACACTATAATTTATATTATTTATTTTTTTGTTTAGTTCAACTATTATATTTTTTAAGCTATCATTTTCTTCCAATAATTTTTGATTAATTTTAATTTGTTTTTCAACATCATTTAAATTAGTACATGATGGAAAAAACAATAAAAACATTATAATTAATGAGTAAAAACAAATAATAAGTTCTCTTTTTTTCATAATTTATAAAATTTTATATATGTTTGTTTTTAGCTTCATATTGCAATTTACGCTTTAAATCTTCATTTTCTTGTAATAAGCGAGCAGTATCATTAACATGAGCTTTTATTGTGTATGGTTGCCCATAGGTACTTAGCCCCCATCTATCAACACTCCATTTATATAATGTTATTTCTACTGTATCAGTTTTAATTTCATTTACTTTTGTTACATTATCATTATATACAATCCCTCTCCTCCCGACAGTTTGCAACTGATGGGCTGAAGAATTAAGAAGTTTTACATAATCAAAATTCTTTTACAAACGAATAATTTCATTTTTTATGGCAAATTTCACAATATCAATTGACGATTTAAGGTTGAGTTTTTGCAGAATGTGGGCTTTGTGATTATCAACTGTTCTGGTGCTTATGTTTAGTTGGTCGGAGATTTCCTTGTTCATATAACCTTCGGCAACAAGCTTTATTATTTCCAGTTCTCTTTCGGTTAAAGTGGCTATTGGTGATTCTTCTTTTGATTTTTGCTGCGATTTTTGAATGAAACTTTTAAGCGCAATCTGAGAAACTTCCTTGCTGAAATATTCATTGCCTTTTGTTACTTGCGCAATTGCTTCCAGAAGTTCTTCGCGGTTTGTATCTTTGGGCAAATAGCCTTTTGCGCCCGATTCTATTGCTTCAAGAATATATTCTTCGTTTATGTGCATCGACAAAATAATGACTTTTACATCAGGATATTTTTCTGTTAAAATTTTAGTCAAATCCAAGCCGCTTAAATCGGGCATCGAAATGTCGGAAATTACAATATCCGCAGTATTTCCGGCTTCTAAAAATTGCAAAAGTTCGTTTCCTGAACAAAATTCTCCAATTATATCAATGTGTTCCTCGCTCAGAAGCAATGATTTTATTCCATCTCTAAATAATTGATGGTCGTCGGCTAATATTATTTTATAATTTTCCATTTTTTAAACAGGAATTGAAATTTTTATTAAAAAACCCTTATTTGGAGCAGAATCAATTTCAATTTTACCTGACAATAAATTTACTCTTTCTCTTATATTTGCTAATCCGTTGCCGGTTCTAAAGTACTTTTGTGAAATATCAAATCCTTTTCCGTCATCTTCAATCCGAATAAAAAGTACGTTGTTTTCGTCAGCAAAATTAACAAAAAAATTATTTGCTTCGGCATATTTTAGAGTATTATTGAGCGCTTCCTGAATAATTCTGTAAATATAAATCTGAGTTTTTTGATTTAATGTGTCGTCATTTAAATTGTGACTAAAAATAAAATTTAGTTTTGTGTCGGAATTAACAGTAGTGGCAAGATTTTCCAGAGCTTTTACAATGCCGTATTTACTTAAAACCGAAGGCATCAAATTATTTGAAATATTACGTATTTCTTTGATTGTTTCGGCGAACAAATTCCGGGTTTCTTCTATTAATTGCTTTTGTTTTTCGCCACCAACGCTCAAAGCGTGTTCTAATTTTAATTTAATTGCCAAAATATATTGCGCCAAACCGTCGTGCAATTCTCTCGACAATCGTTGTCTTTCGGCTTCTTGTCCATCGATAACATAAGTAGTGCGTATAACTTGCTCATATTCAATTCGTTCTGTTTGTTCTTTTAGTTGAATAGACATTCTGTTGAAGGCATTTATCAGGTCGCCAATTTCATTATTGTATTGTAAATTTATGATTTGTCCGTACTCGCCGCGATAAATTTTTTCGGTTTCGGCTTGTAATTTTCTTATCGGCGAAGTAATATTTGATGAGATAGCTGCAACAATTCCCATTAAAAGTAAAGAAATAACAACACTTAGATAGATGATATTATTTTCAACATTTTTTATTAGTTGCATTGCTTCAAATTGGTCAATTTCAGCCAAAATAGCCCAGTTTAATCCTTCTACATCAAGTTTTTTATACGAGCTGAATACTTTAATTTCGCGATAATCGTCAATTACTTCTTCGCCGGGTTTATCTTTAAATGAATTTTCTACACCGCTTGTTTTTACAATTGTTTCAAACTTTGAATTACTGATAAAACGTGATGAACTGCGCATCAAAAAATCGTTGCCCACAAGATAAACTTCGCCGGTTTCGCCAAGTCCATTGTGAATATTATCTTCAAACATTATATTATCAATAGGTTCGTAAGAAATTTCAAGAATAACAGTGCCGATTATTTGTTTTTCTTCATTTTTTACATTCATTCCAATGTTAATAACGTACTTGTCTGAACTTGTTAGTGATTCACAAAGTTGTATTTTATTATGATTTTTAATGTTTTTTTGAAAATTGAGATAAAGTTGATTATCAATCTGAATATCTTCATTTTCATTAATTAAAAATGTAAAAATATTAGATGAAGAATCTATAAAAATTACACGATTAAATCTTTTATTTGCTTGTAAATAGCCAAGAATATAGTTGCTTATTTGTCCAGACGAATCGGTTGAATTTAATTTGCAATATTTGATGTTTTCTAAAATTATTCTGGTATCGTTAAGCGAAGCGATATTTACAATATCATTATTGCATTGTTCAAAAAAATTCTGCACCCGTTTTTCTTTTTCTATTCTGATTGATATTAACTGGTCAAAAGTTCTGTTAATAAGAGCTTCTTTTGCCTTGTTGAAAGAAAATTTTCCAACAACAAAAATAGTTGTAACGCTAAGTAACAGGAAATAAATAATAAGTTTTAAGGAAATTGGAACGCGCATTTTTTATTTTTTGTTGATGTAATTTTTCAAATCGGAATGTAGAATTGTTTGTAATTCTTTAACGTCATTTTTATTTGTTTCAGCGAACAAAAATCCGAAAATTGGGAATTTAGTGTAATCTACTTTCCTTAAATGAAGCGGATTTTGAAAATCAGAAAGGATTTTTTCATAATTAAATGAATCAATTTCATCAGCCGGAATTCCTGAATTATTATCCAACAAAATTAAGCTGTAAATAAAATTGTCTTTATCTTTTAAAATTTCGTCCCAATTTGGTTTTTTGCCCGATAAAAAGTAAATGTATGGATTAAAACCAAAAGCAAACCAAGTTAAATCGGCTGTTGTACACCAACCACCAAATCTAAGCGGATTAATTTCAATCGGACGAACAATTCCGTCGTCTCCAACTCTGATTTCGATATGTAGCGGAAAGTTTTTTAAACCGGTAAGTTTTCCTATTTCATTCAAAAAAACTTCGATTTTTGGTTTTAGGCTCAAAATAATTTCTTTTGAAGAGCTGTAAATTCTGTCGCTTACATCTTTTCCGGAAGTAAAAACATGGTGTAAAATTCCAAAAACAACAGGTTCACCGTTGGCATCAAAATAGCAGTCAAAAGCGTATTCGTTACCTTCAATAACTTGTTCTATAATCAGTTCCGAGGCATTCACAACTTCCAAAGGATAATCATTGCGGGTTTGATGAATTTCGGCTTTAATGTTTTTTACAGTTTCGGTCCATTCTTCTGCCGAATCTATGCGGTAAACGCCAATGCTAAAAAATCCGACAGCAGGTTTTAAGATAAAAGGAAATTGACAATTTGAAATGTCAAAATCATCAATTTTATCAAAATCTACTTTTTGGAAGAAAAAATCAGGAAAAATAGGCTTTAAAAGCTCTCTAAAAGCAATTTTATTCTTGAAAAATCTAATATTTTCGGGGAAATGACTAAAACTAAGGTTTTGTTCTACCCAACTAATCGAATTTTCGGAGTTTGTGTAAAGTTTTGAGTCAGGTTTTTTTCTGATTTGCTCAATAGCTTCGAGTTCAGGAATAAATTTCACTTTTTTATTCAACAAAGCATTTTTTGCAAACTCAGTTTCAACAACCTGAATTTCAAATTCTTCAATTGTGTCTTTCAAAAAATCCGACACATAAGGTCCGTCTAATAATATCATAATTTATAATCTAAAAAGTAATTATTCCTCTAAAAGCCTGTTTTTCAGATGCTACATTTAACCCTTCAAAATGAAAAATATTTTCAGCCAGTTGATTTTTGAAAATCTTCATTTTTTCGTTTGGCATTGTTTCTTTTATAAAATTTATTGTCAATGAAGTAGGGTAGTGCTTTTCGTGAAAATCAACAGGAAAATCGTCCATCATCCAGTCGATGTATCTGGTTGTGGTTACGTGTTTGTTTAAGTCTGTATCAAAAAAAGTAGTTTGAATTTCGTTCATTTCTCCGTCAGCAACATATTTCAATTTTTCAGGAAAATGTTCAATCGACTGTTTGTGGCTCAAAGCGTGAAACGTCTCTGATATATAACCGCTGATAACTTTTGGGCGTTTTCTTAAAGTATCTATTGCCAACCATGACGAAGAAGCTTTTGCAACTATATTTTCATTTTTGTCACGAACTATAAAATCACGGATATAAAAAATTCCGTCAGAAGTTTTTGGCCATGTTTCAACAATAACTTCGTCGTACCATTTCAACTCTTGTTTAATGTTAACCTCAAACCTACTTAAAACCCAAAAAAGTTGCTCTTCTTTCAGAAATCTAAGTCCAAAACCAAGATTATCAGCAGAGCTAATTGCAGATTGAATTAAATAATTTACAAGTCCACTAAGTCTCAATCGACCAAACATATCGGTATCTGCCGAAGTAACAATAAATTTTTTGTATAGAGTTAAATCCTTTTCGTTTAAAATTTGCATAATTTGTTTTTTAGATAAAGAAAAATGCCACAGCTCCAATTGATAAAGCAATTGCTCCGGCAATAATAACACTTATTATAAAAATTCTCTCTTTTTTGCTCATTTCTTCCCAAGGTTTGGGCTTTATTAAAAAAAACACAATTCCTACAAGTGTTAATACTGCTATTATTATAGGTAAAAATTTCATATTATATTATTTTGGTAACTTTTCCGTATTCGTCAATCCACAAACCCACAACTGTCATTTGTTCTGAATATATGTGACATCTGTTAATACTTTTTTTAATTTGTTTGATTTGTTCTTCCTTAGAAACCGGATTTCCGGCACAATCTTGATGACCAACAATTGCCAAAACCTTTGATTTGTGAATATCTTTTGAAATCCAAAGTCGGTACTTTATTGATTTAAGAATCTCTTTTTCAACATTTTCGGATATTATTGCAATAGGTCCGGGTTCAGTTATCATATCAACAACATCAATATCAAAATTTTGTTTCATCCATTCAATTACAGGGATTTGAGTTCTGCCGTCCATGCAGTTTATTGCGGTGCCAAATTTCATCGCCATAAATATTTAATTTTCTGTTATATAGATACATTAGTTCGTTGATTTTTTTGCCACTACTTGCTTCCCCAAAATTAGAGATAAACAGTGAAACCGCTTTGCTAAGTTCACAAATTATTGATTATCAGTCATTTCAACTTAAAAAACTATGCTATCAGTCTGATTATAATATGCTTATGATATTTTTAACGAACTAATGAAAGTTAAAAAATCGACTAAAAATAAAATCTTTTTTTTAAAATCAATAAAAATACTACTTTTGCATTCAATTTGCTAATTATAAAAACAAAAAAAACAATGGGAAAAGGCGATAGAAGAACCAGAAGAGGAAAACTTTTTACAGGAACATTTGGAAAAATGCGCCCTCGCAAAAAAGTTAAAAAACAAGACGCTCCTAAAACTGAAAAAAAATAGTTTTTTGGCGAAATAAAAAAACCTTCAAAACAGAAGGTTTTTTTTTATGCCTAATATTATTCTTATTAAAAGTGACTTTTTAGGTTGCAATTAGCTTTTTTATTTATTTTAACTTAGTACAAATTTTTAGTTTATAAAAATCATTATCTTTAACTAAGCTGAAATTAGCACCTATATTAAATTCTACATAGCATCTTAATTTGATAATTTATTTCGTAAAACATTTCCATAATAAAAATTAAAGTCTATTTTTGTTACGTAAATCAAAATCAAAAAAAAACAACAATTATGAAACTTGATTTAAGCCAATACGGCATTAACGATGTAAAAGAGATTTTCCACAATCTTAGTTACGATGAATTATACAAACATGAATTAAATCCTGAATTGGAAGGTTATGAAAAAGGATATTTAACTGAGCAGGGAGCTGTTGCTGTTGATACCGGAATCTTCACAGGTCGTTCTCCAAAAGATAAATACATTGTAAAAGAAAGTGTAAACGAAGGAAACGTTTGGTGGAGAAATGAGCACCGTCCCGCATCTGACAATAAACCAATTTCAGAAGAAATATGGAAAGATTTGTTATCAACTAGTGCCAAGCAACTTTCAGGTAAAAAACTGTATGTTCAAGATGGTTATGCCGGAGCAAATGAAAACACAAGAATTAAAATAAGAGTTATTACAGAAGTAGCTTGGATGGCTCACTTTGTGAAAAACATGTTTATCAGACCAACAGAAGAAGAATTAGAAACTTTTGTTCCTGATTATGTAATGCTTAATGCAGCTAAAACAAATAATGCAAAATGGAAAGAACATGGCTTAAACAGCGAAGTATATGCTGCTTTTAACTTAAAAGACAAAATGGCTTGCGTTGGAGGTTCTTGGTATGGCGGAGAAATCAAAAAAGGTTTCTTTTCTGTAATGAATTATTTGCTACCTCTTAATGGTATTGCTGCAATGCATTGTTCTGCAAATGTTGGGAAAGATGGCGATGTTGCTATTTTCTTCGGTCTTTCAGGAACCGGAAAAACAACTCTTTCTGCAGATCCAAACAGAGCCTTAATTGGTGATGATGAACACGGCTGGGATGATGACGGAATTTTCAACTTTGAAGGTGGTTGCTACGCAAAAACAATTGATCTTGATCCAAAAAAAGAACCGGATATTTACAATGCAATTAAAAAAGACGCTTTACTTGAAAACGTAGTTTTTGATGAAAACGGCAAAATTGATTATAAAGATGGTTCTAAAACACAAAACACTCGTGTTTCTTATCCTATCTATCACATTGAAAACATTGTAAAACCTGTTTCAAAAGCCGGTCACGCTAAAAAGGTAATTTTCCTTACAGCTGATGCATTTGGTGTATTACCTCCGGTTTCAAAACTTACTCCTGACCAAATAAAATATCATTTTATTAGTGGTTATACTGCAAAAGTAGCCGGAACTGAGAGAGGAATTAAAGAACCTGTTCCTTCATTCTCTGCTTGTTTTGGAGCTGCATTTTTGTTACTTGATCCAATTATTTATGCAAACGAACTTATACGTAAAATGGAACTTCACGGAGCAACGGCTTATTTGGTAAATACAGGCTGGGTTGGCGGCGCCTACGGAACTGGCGAAAGAATAAGTTTACCTCTGACTCGTCAAATAATTGATTCAATTCTTGACGGAAGCTTAGATAAAGCAGAATATGACATTTTGCCAATATTTAATCTTCAAATTCCAAAAGCTTTAGCCGGAATTGACAGTAAAATATTCAATCCAAGAAATGCATGGGCAGATCCACTTGCATGGGATGAAAAAGCTAAAGAATTGGGCGGTAAATTTGTTAAAAATTTCGCTAATTTTACTGACAATGAAGAAGTTAAAAAACTCGTTGCTGCCGGACCTCAAATTTAATTTTAATATTTTATATCAATAGTTCGTTAATTTTTTTTATAAATACCTGAAAATCAATGAAATTATTGAAAAAAAAGTGTTAAAAAATTTGGTTAAGTG
>JAFGUD010000447.1 GCA_016938685.1 Bacteroidales bacterium
ACCGGTGATTTTGGCAATATCCGCAATGATCCTTCCCGACGGGTCGTCTTATTCGATAAAATGTTCCCTGCCCATTATTTCAGGTTGTCACAATTAAAAGCCCCTGGCGATCTTAAACGGGTGGGCGCTGCCGAGATTGACGTTTTGAGCGAATAATACTGCAGCCTGGCATACGGTTATGAATTCCGTTCCGGGAAATTTTTCCCTTTAGGTTAATGGCCTTAAGGTAATAGCAGCTTTTCAGAATTGGAGTTCTTTACAGAGGAGACCGCCGCATTTTAATTATTGTTTCTTTTTTTCGCTGTAGTGGAGCGAAGCGGATCATGAATATCTTAAAAAGAAAACATGAATGAATAAAAAAAATAATCCCACTCTTTGAGCGGGAGAGCACTTGAACGAAGAAAGTGTATTTTAACGGATAATAGTGAAAAGAAAACACGAATCAATAAAAAATTTCTTCCGCTCTTGAGTCCCTTGAACCATGAATGGCTTTTTTGTGAAAATAGTGATTTCTCCTTTTAAGAATAGTGGTAAAAAAATAACATAAGGATACAAAAATTAAGGGTTTTGGGTTTCAAAACCCTTTTTTATTGCCCTCTCACGCGCCTGTTTTCAACACATTCAGGAATCCAGTCACTCCGATCCAATGTTTCTTCATTGTGTGGTAAAGCTTTTATAATACAATATCTGCCAGTATTTTATTCTTTTTATTTCTAGTCTGCTTCGGCTTTGTAAAGGATTGATTTAGCGGCTGTTTATGGTAAAAAACTACTAAAGATTACTTTTTATTTAAAAATAATTACAAAAGTCCCTTCTTATTTTGCCTTGTTAATATTTGTTAATATATTTGCACCGTGAATGCATTATGTAGTACATAATAAAAAAAAGGATTACTTTGATAATTGTCAGTTGATTTATAATATTTTACAACGAGCGTGCCTATGTAGCAATAAGAAATTGAACCTTTCATAAAAAATAACCGGGAGTGTCGCCAAACTCCTCCCGGTTAAAGACTTAAAAGTCGAAATGTTAAACGTAAACAACAAATGTA
>JAFGUD010000448.1 GCA_016938685.1 Bacteroidales bacterium
AGTCGGGCCGATGATACTGCGCAAGTGGGAAAGTAGGTAGTCGCCCAATCCCTTAGAAGCCTTCACGTTCGTGAAGGCTTTTTTTATTTTGTAAATTTATAATGATTTTAGTGGATCAGTTCAGGGATCAGGGATCAGTTCAACTTCTTGGGGGGAACTTAAAAATGTATATTCTTTCACAACAAGAGAATATTGATGAAATATATCAAGATTATATTAATTATTATATCCTCAATCCAAGTACCAAAACATCGTCAAGTTGATTTAATGAACCTTTCCATTCATCAAAATTTTTCACAATGGTTTCTTTTTGCTCTGCCATTGATTTATCAACTATTTCAGAAAGCAAATTTCTAAATTCCATTATGTAAAATTTGGAGCGAGTTTCGCCTCCAAGTTGATCAATAACTCCATCAGAGAATAAATACAGCTTATCTCCATCGGAAAGTTGTAATTTTATTTGATGAAATTCTCTTTCTTTTACATAAATTCCTATTGGTTGTCGGTCGGCTTTAAATATCTGAATTTCACCTGGTTTGTCTTTTGAAACATAATACAACGAGATATTTCCGCCGGAGTATTGAAGAAGTTTTGTCTTTTTGTTAAAACAACAAATTGCTATGTCCATTCCATCTTGGGATACACTTTCTTCTTTTTGTTTTAGCGCGTTTTTTATTCTAGTTCTAAGAACTTCCAACACTTGTGTTGTCTGAGTAATTTCGGAACGAACAACAATTTCATTCAAAAAAGATATACCCAATAAACTCATAAAGGCACCCGGCACACCATGTCCGGTACAATCAGCAACAGCAAACAAAACATAATCTCCAACTTCTTTTATCCAGTAAAAATCACCACTGACAATATCTCGTGGGCGGAAAAATATAAAATGTTCAGCAAAGTTTTCAATAAATAAGTCTTCTTGAGGGAAAATAGCATTTTGAATTCTTTTTGCGTAAATAATACTATCAGTTACTTTTTTCTTTTGCTTAATAATTTCATCTCGCTGTTCAACTGCCAGTTCTCTCTGTGCATCTAGTTCATCTCGCTGTGATTCTATTTCTTCTTTTTGCTGCAAAATCTCAGCAGTTCTTTCATTAACTTTATTTTGAAGCTCAATTTTTGCCCATTTTAATCTTTTTGTTCTTAAAGTAATAAGAAAGTGAATACTTAAAATTAATATTATTCCAATAATTATATAAAACAAAATTGTTTGCCAAAACGGCTTTTTTATAACAAATGAAAATTCTGCTTCGTTACTCCAAACTCCTTCACTAGTAATAGATTTAACTTTAAAAATGTATTCTCCGGGTGGAATATTTGAGTAAGTTGCATCGGTGGCGTCAGTCAAGGGCATCCAATACTCATCAAATCCTTCCAGTTTAAATTGATACCGAACATTTGTAGAATTCTGAAATTCAATTCCGATAAAATAAAAAGTCAAGTTATTTTTATTATATGGCAAAACAACATTAACCGGCATATTAGACCATGCTAAAAGAGAATCAGAATATTGCAACCAATCAATATCTTCGTAGAATAATTTCACACTTGTAACCCTTGTTATTGCTTGGATTGTAGTGTCTCTCTGTAAAAAAGGATTATAAATTGTAACTCCGTCAATTGTGCCAATATACATATTCCCTTCTTCATCATTTATGACAGCATTCATGTTACATTCTATCCCAAAAAAGCCATCTTCTTTTCCAAAATGTTTGAGGTAAATCATTTCTCCTTCGTCATTAAACTTCAACTTATCAATTCCGTTTTCAGTACCTGAAATTAAGTATCCATTTGCATCAAAATTAACAAAATAGCAAATATCAGATGATAAACCGTCATTTCTTGTGTAATTCATGAAATTTTCACCATCAAAACGACTGATCCCCATATCTGTGGCTAACCAAATTATTCCATCTTTATCTTCAAAAATATTGCTGAGTCCGGGTTCAAATAATCCTTCAGGAGTTGAATATATAACAGTATCGGTTTCTGAAAACATTATCAGCCCATTATCTGTTGCAAAATAAATACTCTCATCTTTTGCCTGAAAAATATCCCAAACCGTTCCAAAATCAAACCGTTCACGAGTATTATATGATTCAATTTTATCGTCTTTCAATTTGAGCATACCGCCTCCGTTTGTTCCAATCCAAATATTACCATCTTTATCTTCCATCAACGACATAATAAAATCAGTGATAATTTCCGGATGAGTATTTGTTATGTAACTATAAAATCTGCTTCCATCATACTTACAAAAGCCATCTAATGAAGCAAACCACATATTGCCGTTGTGGTCTTCGATAATATCGTAAATATAATCACTTAAAAGTCCATTTTGAGTAGTAAATGTCTTGTAAACTCCATCTTCAACTTTTACTACCCCGCCTCCGTCTGTTCCAATCCATAAATTTTTGTCATGGTCAAAATAGACGCACATTACAAAATCATTGTTAACCAATGAATCTAAACTTAATTGTTTAAACATAAAATCTTTGAATAAATAAGCTCCGTCTCCATCAGTCCCAACCCAAATATTATTATGCATATCACGGTATAAATCAGGAATGTATTCAATTCCTAATCCTTCGTTTGTGCTAATATTTAAAAAATCATGTCCATCAAAAATACTGATTCCGGTTTTTTCGGTAGAAATCCATAAATTTCCATCTTTATCTTCAATAATGTCAGTAATTGAATTGCCCGGCAGTCCATTTTTTGTTGTAAAAGTTTTAAATTCAATTTGATTGAATTGAACAAGACTGTTCATAGTACCAAACCAAACATTTCCGTTCGAGTCTTCAAAAATTACTTCTCCAAGTATTCCTTTGTCAGGATAAACAGTTGATAATTTTCCGTTTTTTATAACACTAATTCCTTCATCAGAATAAAACCAAATATTATTTTTTGAATCACAATATATTGATGGGGTAACTGTTACCTTAGCGTTGAAATGTTCAATTTTTTCATTTTTGTAAAAATAAATTCCGGTATCAGAGGAAAACCATATTGTTCCGTTTGCATCTTCTGTAATTGATTTAATATCGTCAAAACTCTGATCGAAATTTACAATTCTATAACCATCGAAATAGGCTATTGCTGTGGCTGTTCCAATCCATATTTTTCCGTCAGAAGCGGTAAAAAGCTCCCATATTCGGTAATCTGGTAAACCGTCGTTTGTTGTAAGATATTTAGTGTTAATGCCGTCATAAATTGTAATAGCACCGCCTAATGTTCCGAACCACAAGTCACCTTCAGGCGACTGAGTAGTAGCATATATTTGGGATTGAGAAAGTCCTTCATTTAGAGAAAAATGCACAAAATTATACTTCTGGCTAAAAGCAAAAATCGGCAAAAGCATAAATAATATGTATATAATTATTCTTCTCAAAATATTGTTTTAAGGTACGAATATAAAATAAAAATGAGAAAAATCCATATTTGACGTATTTTTTTTAAAAAATAGCGCTCATATTTAAATCAAAAATAATTCTTCCAGGTATTGCTTTATTTTTCATCTTAATTTTTAAATAAAAAATTTCAAATAAACCCGAGTTAACAATATCTTATTAATCAGGCGATTACAGTATTTTGATAATTATTTTCTTATTTTTATTAAAATAATTGAAACATTTCCATTTTATTTTCGTTATTTAGAATAAATCTAAATTGTTAATATTTTAGAGCATAAAATAAATTACATAAAAGATTTATGTTTTATCACAAAAAAGGTTAATAAACAAAAAATAGTTTTTCATAATGATTGATGGGTTTCCCCTCGGTTTAGAAATAGACCGGGGGGTTTATATTTTTTTTATATTTGCATAAAAAAAATGAAATCAATAATTCTGACTTTTACTACACTCTTAATTTCTGTCCTTTCTTTTTCTCAAAATAAAACAAGTTATGAGATTACTCACGGTGAAAAAATTAAAGGTTGTGTTGCTCCATACATATATGATTACTGCGAAAACAACAATCTAAATATTGATAAAATCAAAAATGCTGTTTTTAGTAAAAAAGAATTAGATTCTTCAAAATTTGCATCTTACCCCATTATTTTATCTTCAACAAAACACATTACAGGAAGGTGGACTTTTTATAAATCCGAAAGACCTCTTATCTACGAACTTGAAAAATTAAACAATGATATTATTGTTGTTCTTTATTCTACCCTAAATCCTTATCAAATACTTGACACAAATAAAGCGGAGTGGGTAATTTGTCTATTAAACAATAAATATAAAAAAATTGACGAAAAAACTTTTTTAACTAACCTAAAATACGAAAACTCATATTTAGGAATGTGGGATATGATTCAAACAAATTTAGAAAATGAGAACAACATTACAACTATAGAAATTTCATATCTTCATACCGGAGGAGGCGGTGCAAGAGAACAATCATTTTTAATAAAAGCTGGAATTTCCAACAAAATTGAAAGTTTAAATATTGAACAAACTATTGATAACTATTTCCAGGACGAATAAAAACTTTATTTTTGCACCAAAAAAAAGAAATGCAAAAAACAACCACGCTTATTTTACTTCTATTACTCAACGTTTCTATATTTGCACAACAAGATTCGGCAAAACATATCAAAACAATTTTAAAAGAAAAAAAAGGAAACACATTTTTAGTTGCTCAAAAATTTCAAATCACTGAATTTGCCGGAGAAATGTCTTTAATGATAGGTGCAGGTGGAGGAAAAATTTTTAATCATAAATTTCTGCTTGGCGGAGGTGGCTATGGAACAATGAAAGGAGTTTCTGTTGAAAATAAATTTTACCCTTCTTTAAATTTAGAACAGAATATTTCTCACAGTCTGCATTTTGGTTATGGCGGTTTTTGGACAGGTTATATGCCAAATTGGAACAAAACTTTTCATATTGTGCCAAGCATGTTTTGGGCTGCCGGTGCAATTTCAATTAATCGAAATGACACAGAAGAAACTGTTGCTTCAAACTTTGTTTACATTCTTCAACCTATGATAGAATTTGAATTAAATGTTACCGAATTTGTTCGTGTTGCAATAGTTCCCGAATATAGATTTGTGGGGAATGTTAATTTAGGAGATTACAAAAGTTTGGATTTTTCAGGTTTTGGAGCTATTTTATTCATTAAATTCGGTGCGTTTTAGATGTTTACTCAAGAAATATATCAAAAAGCCATTAAATTTGCGGGAGAAAAACACGCAAATCAGTGTGTGCCCGGAACAAAAGCAAATTACCTTCTTCATTTATCAAATGTTGCTATGGAAATAATTGCTACATTCATTAGTAAACCTGATTTTGACATTAATTTTGCTGTTCAGGTTGCTATTCTGCACGATATTATAGAAGATACAGACACTACTTTTAATGAGCTTAAAGAAAATTTCAGTAAAAAAATTGCTCAAGGAGTAATGGCTTTAACAAAGAACAAATTTTTGCTTAAATCTGAACAAATTACGGATAGTTTGTATCGCATAAAACAACAACCAAAAGAAGTAGGAATGGTAAAACTTGCAGATAGAATTACAAATTTACAAAAACCTCCCATTCATTGGTCAAGTGAAAAAATATCTTCTTATCTCAAAGAAGCGAAACTAATTGCTGAAAGTTTGTCAAATAAAAACGAATATCTGCACAACAGAATTTTACTAAAGATTGATGAATATAAAAAGTTTGATGTATTCTCAAAATAATCTACTTTTAACAACTTTTTTAACCTTTTCAACAATATAAAATGGACAAAAAACTCATCATCGAAATTCTTCTTTTTTCGCTAATTCCTGTTGCAACAATGTTTTTAGGAAGTGTTTGGGGTGCTAATTTTAATGTTGGCAGCAAAATGCGAAGTTCAATTTTACACTTTGCTGCCGGTGTTATTTTTGCCGTCGTTGCAGTTGAATTGCTTCCTATAGTTGTTGCAAATGGAAATATTTTAGGCATTTCGATTGGGTTTTTCGCAGGATTGGCATTAATGTCGATAATTAAAATCTTTTCACACAAGGCAGAACAAAAACACAAAAAAGAGCAGCAAAACAATAAGACGGGAGTTCTTGCTACTAAACTTTTACCAATGGGTTTATTGGTTGGAATAGCAGTTGATATTTCGCTCGATGGAATTTTGATGGGAGTTGGATTTGCTGCCGGTGATTCGGAGGGATTACTTTTATGCATTGCTTTAAGTCTTGAAATATTAGTTCTTGGCCTTGTTATAGCAACTGAACTCAAAAGTGAAAAATTCACAAAAAAACGTATAGTTATAATAACATCAGTTGTTTCTTTTCTTTTTGTGTTTGGTGCATTTATCGGTTCAATTTTACTAAGTTTTATGAGTGAAAATGCCTTGAATATCATTCTTGCATTTGGATTATCTGCTTTGATGTATCTAGTAACCGAAGAACTGTTAGTTGAAGCTCACGAAAATGAAGATACTACTTTGAGCACAGCAATTTTCTTTATTGGATTTTTTATTTTTATGATGATTGCAATTATTACGTAAAAAATATTTCTTAAAATATATCCAGTTTTAGTATATTTGAAAGAAAAAATGAGCAAAAAGATCTACCTGTCAATCATTCTTGCTTTCATTTTCTCAAGTATTTTTTCGCAGAGTGACACGATTAATCAAACAGACGAAAATGGCAATAAAATTGGTTATTGGCAGGAATTATACTCAAACCAAAACATTAAAATTTGTGGTAATTATAAATTAATACAGGAAAAAATTTCAAAAGAAGAAGCTTTTATGAGAGGTGTCATTTCTTCTGCTGACTTTTTATATGACACAACTTCTGTAAAACACGGTAAATGGACAGAATATTATGAGAATAAAATCGTTAAAACTATCACAAGTTGGAAAAATGGAAAAAAAATTGAGTTAGAAGAATTTTATCCCTACGAAAAGATTTATTTGACGGGAAAAGATAAAATTCATAAACAATATTTTTACGATGAAAATTGGAATCTTATTGAAATTGTGCTAACAGATAATATTCAAAACAAAGTTAAATACTTATTTGGAGCAAACAGTGAGTTAGAAATAACAAACAAAAAATTTTATTTTTTCGATAGAGCAAACACTAATGTTCAGGCAGAAATAGTTTTCAAATCACTATCTGACGATGAAATAATTCTGAGCCTACCATCAAATTGTCAAAATATTAAGTTCAAAAAAGATAAAGTAACAATACCTCCAAATCAGTCATTCGCACTTGATTTTACCTACAATATAAGTTTAGGAAATACAACTGATAATCTGACTATTACAACAAATATAGACAACAATATTTCAATAAATTTTTTAATAAATTCGTATGGTTATCAGTTAAAAGGGAGCGAAATGAATAATTTTATAAATAAAAAAATGATTATCAGGGTGCCTGGAGATACATTTTACTTTGTTCGTGATGATTATTCTTCTGAAATTCATTTTTATTCTTACGACAAAAAACTTACCAAAGAAGAAATTGACGAAGGAAAATCAACACCGGTTTTATCATTTCCTACTTCAAGAGAAATCAATGAAATTGACATAAAAAAGCTACCAAAAGGCAAATACATTATTAAAACAGTTGATTTTAATTTCGGAAATATTAAATTTGGCATTATTGAGATTGAATAAAAAAATAAAATCCTCAAAACCATTTCGTATCTAGTTCTTTATCAAATAAAATCAGGAAAATGTCAAATAATCAACAAATACATTTCAAAAATAGAGAAGAATTTAGAATCTGGCTAAATGAAAACTTCAATAAAAGCGATGGCATTTGGATGTTGTATTATAAAAAACACACTCAAACTGAAAATATTTCATACGACGAAGCCGTAGAAGAAGCAATTTGTTTTGGATGGATTGACAGCATTGTTAAAAGAATTGACGAGGAAACTTATCTCCGCAAATTTACGCCACGTTACAACTTTAAAAATTGGTCAGACACAAACAAATTACGCGCAATTAAAATGATAAAATTAGGCAGAATGACTGATGCCGGATTGAAAAAAATTGATACTGAACAAGACGAACAAAAATTAAATGTAGATAAGGAAAAAGCAAAAACTTTTGAAATTCCCGATTATATTATAAACGAATTTGGAGAAAATCAACCTGCTCTTGAAAATTTTCAAAATTTATCGTTAAGTTGCAAAAAAGAATACATTGGTTGGATTATTTCAGCCAAAAGACCAGAAACACTTAAAAAACGCATCAACAAGACAATAGAATTACTAAAAGAAAACAAAAAATTAGGCTTAATGTAAATCCCAAATTCTTAAAAAACTTAAATTTTATACAAGTTTTTGACCATTTGTTTGCAAACAGACACAAATAATGCTGACATTTGACATTATTAACCAAAAACTAAAATTTATGAAAAAACTATTATCTTTTAAATCAGTCATTATTTTTATTTTGATATTATTAGCAGGTTCTTGTTCCGAAACAGAAAACAGAGGACTAAATCAAAATGTTAATGACGAAATTATGTACGATATGCCTGTTGACGGAAATGGGGTTAAGCTAAAAGAAGATAAACAACAAACAATTTACATTGATGATCCGGTTGACAACACGGAAGGATACGACAAAATAGTAGAAAACGTTTTTATTTCAACAAAAGACGAAGCTACTTCTACTTTTTCAATTGATGTTGATAATGCATCTTACAGTAATATCCGCAGATTTCTTGATTATGGCGAATTGCCTCCGCCTGATGCTGTCAGAATAGAAGAAATGATTAATTATTTCGATTACACTTATCCCGAACCTCATGGAGAACATCCATTTTCAATAATAACCGAAATATCAGACGCTCCTTGGAATACAGAACACAGACTTATTCACATTGGGATACAAGGAAAAAGAATTGACAATGCAGATTTAAAACCTTCAAATCTTGTTTTCTTAATAGATGCTTCAGGTTCTATGGAAGATGCAAATAAACTACCGTTGTTGAAAAAATCACTTGGACTTTTACTTGACGAGCTATCAGACAAAGACAGAGTTTCAATTGTTGTATACGCAGGAGCAGCAGGAGTAGTTCTGGAATCAACACCAGCAACCGAAAAGAAAGCCATAAAAAAAGCTCTTGACAAATTATCAGCAGGTGGCTCTACAGCTGGAGGTCAGGGAATCGAACTTGCTTACGATATCTGTCAAAAAAATCTAATTCAGGACGGAAATAACAGAATAATTCTTGCTACTGACGGCGATTTTAATGTAGGAATGTCTTCAAATGAGGAAATGGTTGACCTGATAACAGAATATCGTCAGAAATACGATATTTACCTTACAATTTGCGGATTTGGAATGGGTAACTACAAAGATGATAAAATGGAACAAATAAGTAATGCCGGAAACGGTAATTATTTCTACATTGATTCTGAAAAAGAAGCTGAAAAAGTTTTTGTAAAAGACATACGTGCTAATATGTTTACAATAGCAAAAGACGTGAAAATTCAGGTAGAATTTAATCCTGATTATGTACTTGAATATCGTTTAATTGGCTACGAAAACCGGGTTTTAAATAACGAAGATTTTGATGATGATAAAAAAGATGCAGGCGAACTTGGTGCTGGTCATACTGTTACTGCTATTTACGAAGTCATAACTACCAATTCTTCTTTGGTTACTGATTTAATGAATTTAAAGTTGAGATACAAACCAATAAAATCAGAAACAAGCATTTTATTGGAGCAAAAAGTAAAATCATCTGATTATATTCCATTACAAAACACATCGAATAATTTCAGATTTTCGGCAGCAGTTGCATCATTTGGGATGTTACTACGCGGTTCTTCGTACATAAATAAATTCACTTACGATGATGCTATAAAACTAACAAAAGACTCTTACAACAAAAATGATGAATACCAAGTAGAATTTCTAAGTTTACTTCAAACTGCAAAAAGTCTTGTGAAATAAACAATGTTTATCAGAAAACTAAGTTGTTGAATAAATAAGATAAAAAAGCCGACAAAAGTCGGCTTTTACATTTGTATCCAAATCAAAAAAGAATTCGGTTTTTGAATAGACACAAAAAACATTAAACCTATTAGTTGAATACGATAAAGAGAATTGCAGGTTGCCGGCAATTCTTTAATTATAATTAGTTTATCTTTTCAAACAATATGTTTTTTGCTCTTGGGTTGTTTATAAATAGACTAATAATTGTTCCTTCTTTTTCTAAAAATGAAATCGATTGTATTAGCCCAAATAATTCACAAATAATTTGGAAAAATGGGTGTAAGTTGTTAATTTAGTGGCGTTTAAAACAATAAATTTAACAAAAACATACACCCAAAAATGAGCAATAAAGATACACTATTTTACAAGAAAAACAAGGCATATTTAGTTAATTCTGACGCACAAAATTTGTCGTCAGATGGTGGGATATTAATCGCAGAACATATCGAAAAACAACACGGTTTAATCAAGAATATAAGCAATACATTTTTAGACCAACGCCATCAAAATTATGTAACCCATAGTTATTATGACATGCTAAAACAGCTAGTTTTTAGTATTTTGCAGGGTTACGAAGATGTTAATGATGTTGAAAAATTGAAACAAGATGCCTTGATCAAAGAAATATTTGATGAAAAATTAGCATCACAACCAACCATAAGTCGCTTCGAGAATTCTTTCGATAAAATCCAAATATTCAACATGTTATATGCTTGGGTAGATAAATATATTGAAACATTAAAAGGACGAAAAGAAGTAATTATAGACATAGATGGTACAGACGCAGAAACTCACGGACATCCGCAAATGTCTTTGTTTAAAGATTTTTATGGTCATTTTATGTATAACGAATTATTCTTTCACGATGGACAAACCGGTCAAATAATAGTTCCGATATTGCGTCCCGGCAACGCTCACTCAAATTGGTGGTACGTATCAATTTTAAAACGAATAGTAGAGAAAATAAATGTACAATATCCTGATATAAAGATAATTATAAGGGCAGATAGTGGGTTTAGCACCCCGAAATTTTATAAACTTGCCAAAGAAAAAAACTTAAAATATACCATTGCAATAGCTTCTAATGCTGTCTTAAAAAGAAGAACGCAATTATTAGCTAATTGTGTTAATTTTAGTTATGTGAAAAAAGAAATAAAGAAATAAATTTTCACAAATGCATTTGATTATCAAGCAGGAACATGGGATTGTGCGGAAAAGTGCTACGCAAAAGTAGAAAGCACTGGCAAAGGGCTGAATATCAGATATTTTATAAGCAATTTTGACGACAAAAGTGCACGAGAAATATATTTTGATTTCTACGTAAAACGTGGTGATACGAGCGAAAACAGGATAAAAGAAGTGAAAAATATGTGTTTTTCAGACCGATTATCTAATAGTAATTTTTATGCAAATTTCACAAGGCTAATAATGAGTTCGTTAGCTTACGAAATGATGTTATTGATAAAAGAAAAGATAAAAAAAGTAACAAAAGATAAGCAATCAAAGAAATGGTTGGTGGATAATATAAGATTATTTTTGTTAAAAATAGCAGCAATATTAAAAATAACAAAACGCAGAATAACAATAAGTATTTCATCAACAGCGATTTGCAAGGATTTATTTTTAGCCGTAATAAGAGCATAAAACAGAATAATACGAATATAACACAAAAACAAAGGAGCAATAGGCATTAATATCATAAAGTAAATATTTCTTTACTTTATGTCAAGCTGAAAATTTTACAAATAGCTGTAATTTTTTCAAAAAACTTAACGCACAAAAAATATTTCTATTTTTTTCATTCATTTCATTATTGATAAAAAAAAGATGCGTTTATGAATAATGCAGGTTAAGTCGAGTTAAGTTGTTGATTTACAATATTGATTGCAAATATATATATATTTTCAGGTTGTAATATCACAATAAGGTTATTTTTTTTTAGTTTCGTTATTTTTTTCAAAATTTATATTAACCGCATATTTTTAATTTTAAATTGTAACTAAAACGCATTTTTTGCGTCTTACTTTTTTAGTTAGTTTTTTCTCAATTTCTCTTTTTTTCGGGTTTAATATGAGTTGTTGCAAAAGATTTTTTATATTTGTTCAGACATTTTCGTTTTCACCATCAATCAATGTAAGGCTATGATAATGAACCAGATACGTATTCGTGTTAATGTTGCTTTTTTGTTTTTCTTTATTATGTTTCCTATATTGGCATATTCTCAAAATCAGATAATTCAATTTAAAAATCATACAATTGACAATGGTTTGTCGCAAAGTGTTGTAAAAGCAGTCTATGTTGATGAAAATGGAGTGGCTTGGATTGGTACTGATGATGGTCTTAACAGATATGATGGTTATAGTTATCAGGTTTTTAAACCTCAAAGAAATAATCCGTACTCGTTATCTTATACCGGAATTACATTGTTTCTTGGCGAAGACAGCCAAAATAATTTGTGGATTCTTACTTCTGATCTGTTGTTGAATAAGTTTAATTTAAAAACTAATTTGAATGAAACCTACGGAAGGGATTTGCCTGATTCCATTTATTTTAACAGAGGAAATTTTGTGTCAATGACAGAAGATAATAATTCTGATCTTTGGTTTACAAATTTATCGGGTTTGTACAAATATATAAGAGATAAAAATGAATTTATTCGATATTCAAACGACCCTAAAAATCTAAATTCGTTACCTTCAAATAAAGTTTGGGCAATAACAAGGGACTCAGAAAATAAAATATGGATTGGAACTTCAAACGGAATAAGTCTTTATTTGCCTGATAAAGATGAATTTAAGAATTTTTTGACTCTTGATTCTGCTAGTTTTAAAAACGAAGTTGCAAAATTTATTATTGATGAAAATAATGATTTTTATGCAATTTCACGCACAGGAATATATAAGTATGACTATGCAAAAGATGATTTTAGTTTTTTTGAAATTCCTACTATTAGTGGAAGCCCGATTCTAAGGGTAATTGTAGATGATAAGAAAGGAAGTATCTGGATTTCTGCAAATTATGGGTTGTTTAGGTTTGATAAACTTACATCTGAATTTACTCATATTACAAACGATGTGAATAATCCGAAATCTATTTCTGCAAATGAAGTTTACGATATTTATCTTGATGACTTGGGCAAATTGTGGTTTGGAACTGAAAATGGATTAGATCTTTATGATTTTCAAAATAAAAATTTCACTTCTTATTTTAATTCAGGAGGCGATAAATATTCCAGTTTTATATACAAAATACAGGAAGATTATGAGCATAATTTATGGGTTTTGCATTATCCGAATGGTTATGGTGCTTCTTTTAGTCGTTTTAACAGAAATACCGGCATTTTTGAGAATTTAAAGCATAATTCTTACTTTGAAAATTCCGCAACAAGCGACATGGTTTATGGATTTTCTTATCTTGACAAACACTATATGCCTTATCGAGACAGGTTTAAAAATCTTTGGTTCGGCTCTTTTGGAGGCGGTGTAAGTCAATATGCTCCGAAGCTCATAAATTTTGAAAAATATGTCTATGACCCTTTTGATAAAGACAATATTAACGGTGGAATTTGGGGGTTTTGTGAAGATAAAAATGGATTGATATGGATTTCTGAAATCGAGAATGGATTGGCTGTTTTTGATAAACAAACCGGAAAAGTTGTAAAAAGATTTTCAGCTGATCCTAAAAATCCAAATGGAATACAATCAAATTGGATTCTTTCTATAAATATTGATAATAACGGGTTAATATGGTTTACTACAAGGGAATACGGAATTTACAATATAAATCCTGATACATACAAAATTACTCATTTTTCGGCTATTTCAGAAGATCCTATATTGTCAAAATATTGGGGTTATGTTGGCTATAATTTTGTCGATAACCAAAATAATTTGTGGATATTTATGATGAGTTACGGGTTAATAAAATATAATATTGAAACCGATGAATATAAGCATATTACATTTAAGGATAATAGGGATTTTATAAATAATGATATTTTTTCGCTTTATGAGGATTCTAAGGGTTTTTTGTGGATAATTGGAACTTTTGTGCAGAAATATGACAAAATTAATGATAAGTTTATTGAATTTCCTGTGAACGAAAATCAAAAAATGTTGCCTTTCGAGTCGGTTTTATGTTGTTTGGAAGACAAAAACGGAAATATGTGGTTTGGTTCGAGCGGAAAAGGAATTTGTAAATATAATACGAAAGACGAAACACTTGATTATTATGATGAAATTGATGGTTTGTCGAATAATTTTGTTTATGGAATAGTTGAAGATGAAAATGGCTGTTTATGGTTTAGTACAAATAATGGTATTTCTAAGTTTGACCCTGAAAAAATAGAGTTTAAAGTTTACGATTTTAATGATGGTTTGCAAAGTAATGAATTTAATGCAAATGCTTATTTCAAAGATTCAGACGGCAAAATATATTTTGGTGGATTAACCGGATTTAATTGTTTTTATCCAAATGATATTAAAATTGACACAATAGCTCCTATTATTATTCTCAGTAATTTAAGTGTTTTAGGCAAAAAAGTAGAAGTACTTACGCCCGATTTATCAGACTTGCAAAAGAATTTTAAAAATCATGAGTTGATAATTTCAAATGACAATAAGTTTTATTTGCAAAATAAATTAGAATATACCGACACTTTGATACTGTCGTATCGTCAAAAAAGTATTTCGTTTGAAATGACTGGTCTTGGAAATAATAATCCCGCCGAAAATATTTATAAATATAAATTGAATAATTTTGATAATGATTGGGTTTATTCTGATACCCGTAGATTTGTGTCGTACACTAATTTGCCTGCCGGAGAATACATTTTTGAAGCATATTCGGCTAATTCTGATGGCGTTTGGAGCAAAAAACCTGCTACTTTATTCATTAAAATCACGCCTCCTTTCTGGCAAACCTGGTGGTTTAGAATATTGGTTGTAATTGTCTCTATATCAGTAATTTATTTTGTTTATGTTTTGAAAGTAAGACAAATTAAACGAAGAAATGAAGAGCTTGAACGTTTGGTTAAAATTAGAACTAACGAAATTCACATGAAAAATGTTGAACTTGAACAGCAAAAGGAAGAAATAACTTCGCAACGTGATGAAATTGAGCTACAAAGAGATGATATAGAAGGTAAAGCAGAAATTTTACGTGAAACTAACAAACAACTTGTTGATAAAAACGAAGAAATCAGGCAGCAAAAGGAGGAAATTGAGTCAATTGCCGAAGAATTGAAAGTTACAAACAAACAAATTCAGGAACAAACGTCAATTATTAAAAAAAGTCACAATCAGATTACCGAAAGTATAAATTATGCTCTAAGAATTCAGCAGGCAGTACTTACCCCGCTTAGTTTTTTCAAAGATAATTTCAGCGACTTTTTTATTCTTTTCAAACCTCGTGACATTGTTTCGGGTGATTTTTACTGGGGAACTAAACTCGAAAATAAAATTATTGTTACTGCTGCTGATTGTACAGGTCATGGCGTTCCTGGTGCTTTTATGAGTATGTTGGGGGTTACAATGCTTAACCAGATTGTTAACGAAGGTTTTGTGTCTAATCAGGAAAAATTTCAATCTGCCGATATTTTGAATATTTTAAGAACAAGAATTATTGATGCCCTTGGTCATGGAAATGAAGAAGGACAACCTCAGGAAGGAATGGATATGACACTTATAATAATTGATAGTGAACAAAAAACTATTGATTTAGCCGGAGCATATAATCCTCTGCTTTTGGTTTCTGATAATGAGTTGATAGTACACAAAACAGACAGATTACCTGTTGGTTATCATTTCTACAAAAAAAATATGGAGTTTTCTTCAAAAATTATTGATTACAAAGAAAATGATAAAATATACTTGTTTTCTGATGGATTTGCAGATCAGTTTGGCAGTTCCGAGGATAAAAAACTCAGTCCGCAAAAATTCAGAGAATTGATTAAAGAAAACAGCAGTCTTTCGATGTCGGAACAAAAACAAATCCTTGATTTATTCTATCAAAACTGGATTGAATCCGGAACATTGACTCTTCGTCAAATTGATGATGTTCTTGTAATGGGGCTGGAATTATAATTTACAATTGATGTTTTTTTAGAATATATTTTTCAGAATATTAGTTTGATATTCTTGATTTTATGTTGAATTACTAGATGACAATAAAAAAGGCAGATTTCTCTGCCTTAAATTTTATTCAGAAAAGAATATTTCAATTTCTTTTTCTTCCTTCTCAAAAACATCAGCGCTGACTTTTTTCATTGTACCTTTTTTATCAATAACTTCAATAATAACAATGCCTGCCAACATGTTTTTTAAAATAAATTCTCCGTTTGAGTCAGTTTTAGTCATTATTTCTCCAACTTTTACTGTTGCATTAACCATTGGTTCTCCTTCTTCGTCATAAACAATCCCTTTAATATTTCCGGTTTTGTTTACTTTATTAGTTGGATTTATAAGAATTTTGACAAAATCAATAGCAAATCCGTCACCGGCTTTTGTTGTTTTATCGTCAATTAAAAGAACTATTTTTTCTTTGTCAAAAAGGTTCAAATATTCTGCCGGAACATTGATGTTTATTATTTTGCCAATAGGTCCGGTTTGACTCAAATTATTAAGAACATCATCAATAAAAGGACAATCTTTTCCGTCTATTGTTGCGGTAAATTTTGAACAAAATTCACGAGGTTGAAAATCATCAACAAACATTACAATTCGAACGCTTTTTATGGATAAATTTTCGGGTAAATTAAGTGGAATTTCAATTTCATGAACGGTTTTTGAGTAATCTTCAATCATTTCTTCGTAATATCCTGAGTATCCGTCGCTTCCGCATGGTTCTTGTTCCGGTTTGTAACTTGAAGGCAACATGACCATATCAAGTCCTAAAATATTACCATCTTGCGGGGGCCAAGGATATTCGTGAGAATCAGTTTCCCTTCCTGAAAAAGGATCAAAATTTGCTTGCCAGCCGCAATTCAAATTATCAATGTCTCCAACCCTGACCATGTATTCTGCTTCGGGAGTATTTGACATTGTTACATAATTCTTTTTCCAATCGCCGTCATTTGCCGAAGTTTGAGAAAATGAATAAAAAAAACTAAACACCATTCCTAATAAAAAAAAGATTTGTTTCATGACTTTTTATTTTCTAATTAATAAATAATTTAGTAAGTTACATGTAATAATTTTTCGAGTCAAGATATGTAATATAAAAATCACAACAAAATAATTTTTTTTATTTTTGACGAATTCGAACAAATTTCTGTATTATTATACCAAATGCTTTATAAAATAGTCCAAAACTATTTTATAAATTACATTGGTAAATGCCGATGCTACATTGATTTAGTTCAACCCGAATTATGCATTAGAATTTTTGTCAAAACATTAACTGTTTGATTTTTAAGTAGTTTCTAATGCAAAGCATTAGAAACT
>JAFGUD010000449.1 GCA_016938685.1 Bacteroidales bacterium
AGAATGTTCATTTTTTTAAAAAAAAAGTCTCTGAATAAACAGAGACTAAAATTTATTTTTCATTTTCAAGCTGTTTTTTTGCTAATTTTAGTTTTTCGGGGTCTTCTGCAGGAGGATATTTAAGATCTAATGAGCGAAGTTTTCTAACAATTATTTCACCAATTGCCATTCTTGAAAACCATTTATGGTCTGCGGGAATTATATACCAAGGAGCATGTTCTGTTGAAGTGTTATTTAGCATGTTTTCAAAAGCGCTCTGATAATGATTCCAAAATCCTCTTTCTTTCATGTCAGATGAACTAAACTTCCAGTTTTTTTCGGGATCATTCAATCTGTCAAGAAAACGTTGTTTCTGTTCTTTTTTAGAGACATTAAGGAAAAATTTAAGTATGTGTGTTCCATTTTCAAATATTTCACGTTCAAAATCATTTATTTGACGATATCTTTTAGTCCAAAATTCTTCATCTATTTTTTCAACAGAATCAATTCCTGGTAATTTCTCACCTAAAATATATTCAGGGTGGACTTTTGTAACGAGTACATTTTCGTAGTGAGAACGATTAAAAATACCAATTTGTCCTCTTTGAGGTAAAGCTTTATAATGTCTCCAAAGGAAATTATGATCAAGTTCTTCTTTTGAAGGTGCTTTAAAACTATGGACCGTACAACCTTGAGGATTTACACCTGACATTACGTGTCTTATAGCACCGTCTTTGCCGGCGGCATCAGAAGCTTGCAAAACAATCAACAGAGAATATCTGTCATCTGCCCAAAAAACTTCTTGTAATTCAGCTAGTTCCTTTTTATTCTTTTTTAATAAATCTTTTGATTGTTCTTTATCGTACTCACCAACATAAGCAGTATCAAAATTTTTTAACGAAATTTTTTGCCCAGGAGTTGCTAAAAGTTTTTTTATATCCATGATAATCAATTTTTATTCCGTCAATCAGTTAATCAGTCAATATTAAACAGGAAAAATCATTTGTTATTGAAAGATTTTCGGATTCACAAATTGTTAAAATTGTTGCTAATTTAATTAAAATAAAATAAAAATCCGCAAGTATTTTGACAATTTGCGGATTTTTTTTCACCAGCATGCATTTACCGGAAACTAGTACTTTTATTTTTTATATTTGTCCATTTTCAATTTTGGCAATTATTTCTTCTATCATTTGATCTTCTTCGGTATCATAATCATCTTTCAAATTAGAGCCAAAGAGTATAGCAATCGACTGCCAAAAAAAAGCATTCATTTCACCTTTAAATTCTTCTATTACCTCATAAGTTGTATGATCGGTCTGTCGGTCAACTAGTTTTATCAACAACCGTCCTTGCGTTATTGTTAGGTTGATCAAAGTCTCCTCATATTCATTTCTTAATTCTTTCTCTTTACTTTTTACATATTTTTTTTGCTCCTTTCTATCGGGAATATAAGCCAAATCTCTTTCAATATCACGATAATAATCACCAATTATTACAGCATAAGGATAAACTTTTTTAACGTTAAAAGTAAGTTTATCATATTTCTTTTTTTGTCTGCTCGAAGTAAATTTCCTTTCGGGGAAAATAACAACTTTGTACAATTTGATGTGTGGGAAAGTGTCTCCGTCAATTATTATTCCAGAAACAAAATACCCTCCGTTTGCCTTTATAACGTTAGTATATGTAGGAATTTCAATTGTCTGCGAAATTCCTAATATAGGAACTAAAACAAAAAGTATTAAAATAATTTTTCTCATTGGTTCCGGTTTTTAAACACTAATGAAACGAAAATAATAAGATTTTTGTTTCAAAGATAGTTCCAATAGATCTAAAAAAAATCTTAAAAATTGAATTTATGTTAATTGACTGTGAAAAACTTACGAGTGATATAACGAACAGGATAATTTGCAACTAAAAATCCGATTGCAATCACAACCCCAAAAACAAGTAATGTGTCGAGAAAATGTACCTCAATAGGATACGCATTTGAAATAAAAGACCCGCTGGTAGGAAATTTCAACAAGCCAAAAAACTGCTGAGCGAGAGTAATTCCAAGCCCTAAAACAAGTCCGATAACAGCTCCTGCCGCAGAGATCATCCAACCTTCGAAAAGAAAAATCCTGCGAATACTTTCTATATCTGCTCCAATAGAATTTAAAGTTGAAACATCAATTTTTTTGTCTATAATCAACATTATCATTGTTCCCACAATATTAAAAGATGAAACTAAAAGAATAAAAGATAAAATGGCGAAAATAGCCCAACGTTCTGATTTCATAATTTTGTAAACCAATTGTTTTTGCTCAAATCTGTTTTTCACAACAAAACCATCGCCCACAATTTGTTGAATTTCATTTTGCGTTTTTTTACTGTTTTCATCCAAAAGTTTTATTTCAACCGCTGTTGCACGATTTCCATATTGCATCAATTCTCGTGCGAAATCGATTGGAACAATTACATATTTTTCATCATATTCTTGCTGAACAGTAAAAATACCGGAAACAGAAAGAGCCTCATTTTCAAAGGCATTTTGAGAATTTAAGGTTATTCCTTCTGACCGAATTGGAGCCCAAATTTTTAAAGGAAATATTAAATTTGTTGTTATACCTAATTTTGCGGCAATACCATAACCTACAACAGCATAAAACCTTGGGTTTTCTTCTAAAACAAAACTTCCGTTATACATCATACTATCAACGCCTGTAACTTCCTTGTAATTTTCATCAACTGCTTTAATAGTAGCAATCATTTGTTTTCCATCGTACTCAATTAGCCCATTTTCTTCAATAACAAAAGATAAAAACGCAACTTGCGGATGATTTTTTAATTCATCGAAAATAACAGTATCAGTGATAAAACTTTTGCCCTCGTTTAGTTCTATTTTCAAATCAGGATCAAATGAACTAAACAGAGAGCTTACAAGATTTTCAATTCCGTTGAAAACAGACAAAACAACAATAAATGCCATTGTTCCGAATGCTACTCCAATTAAAGAAATTAAAGAAATTATGTTTATTACGTTTGCTGATTTCTTTGAAAAAAAGTATTTTTTAGCTACAAAAAACGAAAAATTCATCTGATTAGTTGATAGTTAATACAAATTCTAAAACACAATTAATTATTCATGCAAAGTAAACAAATTTTGACAATTTAACCCGAATTATGCATTAGAATTTTTGTCAAAACATTAACTGTTTGATTTTTAAGTAGTTTCTAATGCAAAGCATTAGAAACT
>JAFGUD010000450.1 GCA_016938685.1 Bacteroidales bacterium
AGTTTCTAATGCTTTGCATTAGAAACTACTTAAAAATCAAACAGTTAATGTTTTGACAAAAATTCTAATGCATAATTCGGGTTAAACTATTTTCAATTTGTGGTACTAAAATATGAGCAGCTAAAATAAAATCATTTGAAAAACCGGCAAACACACCTTCTGCAAATAATATTTTTCTGTTTTCTGGAACAAAGAGATTATCACATCGATTGAAAAGAAGGTAGTAAATAGTTTCCTTATTTATTACTCTATCTTTGTCCAAAATTCTTTTTGTCTTAAAAATAAAATTAATTATACAATCTCGCCATAATTCACGACTAAATATTTCATTAAATTTTTCTTCTCCCATTTTTCCTACAACCTTTCCTTTTGAATCAATTCGATTATATCCATTTATATGCTTAGCAAATTCATATTCTTTGTCATCTTTTGTTTTTATTGTAAATTCTCTACTTAAATCAGTTGGAATCGAAATAGACATCATACCTAGAAAACCTGAAGAAAAATCTTTAATTTTTAATTGCTCAATTAAATTATTCCCAAAATTATCAATTTTTTTCTGTCTTGATTTGTTAATGTCTGAAAATGAATTCCCAACAGCAGAAAACATTCTTAATTTTTCTTTTTGTTCTGCAATTACCTTTTTTTCAATTCTATCTTTTAATTGTCTTGGACAATCAATGTTTTTTAATTGCCTTAATGCTTTTTCATATATCCATAGAATTAGTGGATAAAAGGTATTTGTTTTTTTATTTTTGGATTGAAAATCACCTTCCCTTTCAAAATTTTCAGCAAGCATAATTCTATATTCTTGAATATTTATCGCCTTTATTATTTTTAATGATTCAATTGAGTGAATTACACCTGAGTAGTTGTTTTTATTCGTTTGGTTTTCAATATTATGCTGTAAATAACTTTCAAAATCGTCTTTTGTTTTTTTTGGAAAAATTGATATTAGTTCTTGTAATATTAGTTTCTGTATGAACGGATATTCTATCTGTTCAAAAACGTTTTTACTCTTTTCATATATATCGGTCATTTTTTCTCGAAAAATACCTCTTGCTGTCTTGATAAGAGAAAGACTATGTATAAAATATTCAGGTTTTTGAGTTTCCTCGTAAATGTCAATATATAATGAAACTGATTTTTGCAAATAAAGTTTTTTATCTATTGTTCTATTTCGAAACAAATATTCATACCAACGTGCAATAATTTCTTTGTTTTTTAACTTTTCAATGTCGGGGAAATCTAGTATTTCTTCAAATTTTATTTTTTCCTTTCCAAACTCATCAAGTTGAATTCTACAAAGATTTTCTAATTCGTTTACAAGTTTTGACATCGAAGATTCTCTTTTAAGTTCTGCCAAATGCAACTTAAGTTGAAAACCGTATAAATTTGGTTTTATGTCTAGTATCACCTCTATTAGTTTTTTATTCTTTCAGTTTTTTCTTCAATTTGTTTTATAAAGTCTTTTTCAACTTGGGATAATTCATTTTTAGTTTTTTCTTTATATTTTGCATATTCAGTATGTGCTTTTTCAATTGCTTTTTGATGACTAATAGTCCCTGAATGTTGCAAAATTTCTTTACCTGTCATCGATAAAAAAGAATTTAATTGCTTTATCCAATCATTCATATACATTGGTACACGATTTAAAGCCTGAATTTCTGCAACTTCAAGATAAGCTGTAACCAATCTATTTAGAATATTTAACTCTTCTTGGTTCAGATAGTTTTTTGCTATTTCTGTTTCTTTTTTTGTAGGAATTTCGCCTTTAAAATTTGTTAAACCTATATTCTTTTCATCGGAATTAACTCTACTGTAAATTGTTTCTGCTGCAGTTTTACCGTGAGAGGCCCAATGCATTTTATTTTGAACTGTTTTAAAAAACAATAACGATTGATCTGTTTTTGGGTCATAATCTATACTAGTTGAATAAATATCTAAAATTTTTCGCCAAAATACTTTTTCAGAACTTCTAATATCACGAATACGAGCCAATAATTCATCAAAATAATTCCCTCCTCCGGTTTGCATTAGTAATTCGTCATTAATGGCAAAACCTTTAATCATATACTCTTTGATTACAGAAGTTGCCCATTTACGAAAATGAACACCTCTTTGAGATTTTACTCTGTAACCGACGGAAATAATAACATCTAGGTTATAGAAATTAGTAGGTTTTGTCGAAAAATCGGAATTTCCGATTTTTCTCACTGTATTATCTTTATCAAGTTCACTTTCTTTATAAATATTTAGAATATGTTCATTTATTGTTGAACGAGATTTCTGAAAAAGCTCTGCAATTTGATCGATATTCAACCACACTGTTTCATTTTCTAGATGAGTTTCTATTTTTATTTTTCCGTCTTCGGTTTTATATATCAAAATTTCGCTATTCATACATCGTATATAATTTACAAGAATTGTATTACAAAACTATTTTACTGCAAATTTACCTATTTTTGGTATTATCGAAAATAAAAACTTAAGATTTAATTATAGTTTTCTTAAATTTTCGTATTTGTTAAAAGTATACTAATCTAAATTATAATAAACAGTCATAATTGACAAATTTTGATTATTAATTTTGCAATTATGACTGCTACCAGTTATTTACATCATCTGACTCAAATCAATTTTAGGTTTTCCTTTTTCTTTTGCAGGAAACTGTTTTTCAAATTCGATTAAATTTTTTTCGTTAGTTATAAATCCATCGTCTTCAAAAAAACGACCTTTAATATTTTCGAGTGCGTTTGGCAGAAGTTCCAAAGCCATGAAAGGTTCAAAATTCAGGTTGTCTTTTGTTGAAATTTCATATACTTTGGAGTTTACAAAACCAAAACGATGATAATAATCCGGATTGCCGAACAAAATCATTGTTTTGAAACCCATTTTTTTTGCTTTTGAAATTGAATGTTTAAAAAGCTTTGAGCCAATTCCTTTATTTTGTAACGTTGGTAATACAGCAAAAGGACCAACACATAAAACTTCATGTTTGTAATCATTTTTGTCAACAACAAAAGCTTTTGTGGAAATTATGTGACCGATTATATCATCATCCAAAGTTGCAACAAAATCAAGTTCTGCAACATAATTTTTGCTTTTTCTGAGTTGATTTAGAACCAGATGTTCATCGCAACCGGGTTTAAATAAGTTCCAAAATGCTTCGCGAGTTAGATTTTCAGTTTTATAAAAATCCGCTTTTTCTGTGTTTTTTATAATTATTTCCATTTAATATCTGTTTTTATTGCTTAGTTTTTTATAGTTTTTAATCATTTTACCAAAATTTTTGTCTTTTTTTCGTTTTTCTGCAATTGTTGATTCAAAATGAGTTTTTTCCCTTTCCATTTTTAAGTAATTTTGATACAATTCTTTGTCCAATTCTCCGTTGTTAACTGCTTCAATAACAGCACATCCGTTTTCAAGAGTATGACTGCAATCTTTAAATTTACAATTCTTAGAAAGATTGATGATTTTATCAAAAGTAGTTTCTAAACCATCAGCCGAATCAACTATTCCAACTTCACGCATACCGGGAGTGTCTATAATTATTCCTCCCGATTCAAGCACAATCAATTCTCTATGACTTGTTACGTGTTTTCCTTTGTTAGTGCTAAAACTTATAGAATCTGTTTTCATCTTTTCTTTTTCGTAAAGATTATTTAGCAAACTAGATTTTCCAACACCCGAAGAACCTAACATACAATATGTTTTACCTTTCTCAATAATTATTTTCAAAGTTTCTATTCCATTTAGAGTTTCATTGCTAATTGCAATAATCGGAACATCGTTTACACGTTTTTTTATGCTGTCGGTTATTTCAGATTGTTTTTGTTCATCAGTTAAATCTGTTTTTGTTAAAATAATAATTGGTTTTACTTTGGACGAATGGCAAATTGTAAGGTATCTTTCCAATCGGTTGATATTAAAATCACGATCAACTGCCTGAACTAGAAAAGCATAATCAATATTTGTTGCAATTATTTGAATTTCAGCATATTGACCAACAGCTTGACGAGAAATAATTGAAAATCTAGGCAAAACTTTGTGAATTATTGAAGCGCCGGAATCAAAAATTGTAATTGCTACCCAATCTCCAACAGCCGGAAAATCTTCACGACTAGCTGCAGTAAATCGTAAGTTTCCTGTAATTTCAGCTTCAAAATCTCCTTTTTCTGTTTTTACAATATATCTTTCCTTGTGTTCTAGCACAATTCTGCCAACTTCAAAGTTTGTAAGGCTGTTTTCTTTTCTTATCTTTTCAAGTTTATTGTTATATCCAAAATCTTGTAGTTTCATAATATTTGAATTTAAGATTATTCACAAATGGTTTAAAATTGAAGAAATATTTTTGCGAAATATAAGAATTTCTTCGTAGTTTTTTAAGCATAAAAATGAAGAGCATTGAAATAATCCTAAGAGATTATTAATGCTTAATTGGAAGTACGACAGGTATATAATGCTTTTTTTGTCTATTAAAAGCTTATTTTAAAACGATTACCTGTCTAATTAAACCAGTCTCAAATATTGAGAAGATTTTTTAGCCATACATTGCAAAAATAATAAAAATAATGATTTACAATGAGATAAAAGGAAGTTTTTTTAAATTTGCAATTACGATAAAAATATAAAATAAAAAAGTAAATAAATCCGTCTTAAAATAAAAAATAATTGAATGAAAAACCTTCTCTTATTATTAGCCATATTCTCAATCTTAGCCTCTTGCAATAACTCAAAGAAATTTGCGGAAATTGATGCTATTTTAGAGGAAAATAATGAGTATTTTGTGCAGAGAAGTAAAGAACGCTTGGACAAGATTTTAAACGAAATTGAAATTTATGATAGAAATGGTAAAATTTGGCTATATAAAGCAACAAAAGCTCAAAATATTACAGAAAATGCTGAAAAAAAACTAGATTCTATTATCAACGAAAAAAAAAGTATAATGAAGAAGAAATCGAAAAGTTAGTCGATAAACTAAATCAGTCATTTAAAGGGATTATAGACAAAAATGATATGGAAAATAGTATTCTTGTTCAATTAATAGATACAAATTGCAAATACATTTATGACAAAAATTACCCAATAAAAACTAATTTATTGATAACAAAAAACAAAATCAGAATTACTGAAATTGATATTTTATCTTATATTAGATCAAAAACAAGTAGCACGGATTTTAGATTTTCGAAATTAAAAGTTGTTGTTAAGCCAGTTGAAAAATCTAATTCTTATACTGATGAATTTGACGTGGAGATATTTCTAAGTTTCATTAGCTTTTACGATATTATTGTTCTTTTGGATAAAAAAGAAAGCATAGAAAATGATACTGGAGTTGTGATTTATGCAGTTACTCCCGAAAGGTTTGGACTTGATTCGTTGTCCGGATTTGTTTTGCAGAAAACATACAGTAGAAAATACATTGGAAAGAGGTTTCCTTTTGAATTTGTTTACAATGTGGAAAAATAAGTTATGAAGAAGATTACACATATTTTGATAATTATTTCATTTTTATTCGCTTGTAATAATGAAGAACAATTTCAGGTTATAAATTCATCATTGCAATTATCTATTTCGATTATAGATTATGAAATTGGTGAAAATTTTAGCATTATAATTGCTAATTATCAAGAAACAAATGACAGCTTATTTTATCAAATTGCCAATAACATAAGAATTTCGACAGATGACTTTTTTGTCAAAGCAGAAAAAGCAGAAAAAATCGATATAGAAGAATTAGAAACTCTACAAAAACTTTTTGAAGAAGCTTTGAATGTTTTAGAAGATGCAAATTCGATTGATTTTAGCTATTTTAATTATGCTCCTAACAACAAATATCCATTTTCTACAAATTATTTGATTCTCAAAACTAATATTTTGAGAAATTTTGGTGAAATATTAAAACTATATCGAGCTAGAATTGAAGAAAATTATTACGATTTTGTTCAAGAAGCTGTTGTTATTCCTAAAACTATTGGTTATAAGCTGGGGAAACCTTTTGAAATTGAAATTTTTGTTGCAAATCACTTTCAATATACTGAATATTTGATGTTAGAAATAGATGGAGAAATATTAACTAAAAGTGAAAACGGGAAATTTATTTATAAAATTAAACCTGCGAAAAAAGGTTTTAATACCATTGCTGGTTATATACTTAGGCAAGATCCCAGAACAAAAGAAATTTTAAAATATCCTTTTGAATATAGTTATTACATCGAAAAATAGAAATTCTAAGTCAACTACCTCAATTACTATTTCTTCGCAAAAATTGCACGAAAAATACTACCTTTGCATAAACCAAACCCGCACAGTTTTATGGTCAAAGAATTTATTAAGGATGTTGTTAAATCTTCGATTAAAGATATAGCCAGATTTGTTCGAGATCCTATCAATGTACAACAGGAAGTTTTTGATAATCTGATAAAAAATGGTAAAGAAACAAAGTTTGGAGAAGAATATAACTTCAATAATATCAGAACAATAGAAGATTTTCAAAAAAATGTTCCTATTCATAATTACGATGATTTAAAGCCTTATTTTGAGCGAATTTTGCAGAATAATGAACAAAATGTACTTTGGAATACACCCGTAAAATGGTTTGCTATGTCTTCGGGTACTACAAGTGACAAAAGCAAATATATTCCTGTTACAAAAGAAGCTCTTGAAAGTTGCCATTATAAAGGCGGACGACAAATGCTTGGAATATATGTAGATCGTCATCCGGAAACCAATTTTATTTTCGGAAAATCATTGGTTTTAGGCGGAAGCCGACAAATAAATACACTTAGTTCCGATGTTTTTACCGGCGATATTTCTGCAATTTTGGTTAGCAATTTGCCATTTTGGGCAAAATATTCGCGTGTTCCCGATCAAAAAACAATTTTAATTCCCGACTGGGAAGAAAAACTTGCAAAACTTACCGAAAAAAGCATTAAAAAGAATGTCACAAGTATTGCCGGAGTTCCTTCGTGGATACTAATTTTACTTAAATATATTGAAGAAAAAACAAACAGAAAAATACCTGAAATTTGGCCTAATTTAGAGGTTTTTTTTCATGGAGGAGTTAGTTTTTTGCCTTATGTAGAGCAGTACAAAAAAATCCTCAACAAACCGAATATGAATTATTGGGAGAATTATAATGCTTCAGAAGGTTTTTTTGGTATTCAATATAACACCAATAGTAAAGACATGATTTTATTATTGGATTCGGGCGTTTTTTATGAATTTATTCCTCCCGAAGAATGGGACAAAGAGCAACCAAAAGCAATTCCACTGGCAGATGTAGAAACGGGAATAAATTATGCAATTGTAATCACTTCAAATGCTGGTTTATGGCGTTACCAGATTGGAGATACAATTGAGTTTACGTCAAAATATCCGTATCTGTTTAAGTTTACAGGTCGTACAAAGCTGTTTATCAATGCTTTTGGCGAGGAGTTGATAATTGACAACGCTGAAAATGCTTTGCAGGAAGCTTGTGCAAAAACCAATTCTATAATTGCAGAATACACTGCAGCTCCAATATTTATTGGAGATAATTCTGCCGGAGCTCACGAATGGATAATAGAATTTGAGAAATTTCCTTCTAGTTTTGATGAGTTTGCAGTTTCTTTGGATAATGCATTAAAATCTGTTAATTCTGATTACGAAGCAAAACGTTCACATAATTTAACACTTAGATTACCGCAGATTGTCGGCGTTGAAAAAGGTACGTTTTTTAGGTGGTTGAAATCAAAAAACAAAATCGGCGGACAAAATAAAGTCCCGCGGTTGTCAAACGATAGAAAATATGTTGACGAAATAAAACGTTTTATTAAATAATAACTTCTCTTTTTGAGAGCTAAAAATAAAATATCATGAAACATTTATTACTTCTAGTTTTTGTTCTTTTATCAACAGTGACATTTGCCCAGAAACATGTACACAAAAAACATAAATGTGAGCATAAAAATCAATTTGTGGGAACTGTATGGAAAATAAATACTGTTTTAGGAGTAAAATATGATGATAGCTACACATTTACAAAATTTGATGAAAATAAATTGAATTTTGGAAATTTTATTGAATTTGTTGATAGCGTAAATTTTAAAAGTTACAATAAAGCTCAATGTGGTAATGATTGTTTTGTTACTGTTACCGGAACTTATTTTTTGCACGAAAATAATATTATTTCTTTTTCGGTCGATATTGTTGGTTATACAGGAATGTGTAAAATAAAAGATGAAAAAAGAGGGGAAAATGAAACTTTTTATTCGATGGAAATCAATGATGATGATATTACTTTGACAAAGGTTGAAAAAGATGACAAATAATCTGTGCTTTTATGGTTAAAGTTTAACAAATAATAGTTTTGAAAATCCAGATAATAAATAATATTTTTACAAAAATAATAATTAAGAATTAAAGCTATGGCTTATACAATAAAAATAAATAAAACTGATAGCAATTTAGCTAAAAATTTGCTTTGGTATCTAAAATCATTGACAGAAACAGAAGAATATGATTTTTTGCAAATAATTGAAGAAGATGATAGTATTTTATCAGATGAAACGAGAAAAGAATTAGATGCCAGATATGAACATTTTCTGACTCATTACGAAGAATATCCGGATTGGGAAATGGTTAAGAATAAATACATTAAGTAATGAAAATAAGAATATCACCGTTTGCTTTAGCCGATTTGGAAGATAGTATTGATTTTTACAATTCACAAAGTGATAATTTAGGAATTGAATTTGCAATGACTATTGATTCAACTTTTGAAAGAATTAAAGAAAATTCTGACCAATTTCCCAAAGAATACAAAGAAATGCGAAAAGCAAAGGTAGAAAGATTTTCATTTAACCCACATTATTCATGAATTTTATTCAAATCCAATAATATGTGGGTTAACCCCGATTTAGAATAACTCAAATTTGGATGTTTG
>JAFGUD010000451.1 GCA_016938685.1 Bacteroidales bacterium
AGTTTCTAATGCTTTGCATTAGAAACTACTTAAAAATCAAACAGTTAATGTTTTGACAAAAATTCTAATGCATAATTCGGGTTAAACAAAGGCACATAAAAATATTTATACCGATTGCACATTGAAATTAGTCCAAACTTCGCAAAAACTCGTTTGAACTAAATCATTGTAACACAAGCATTTACCAATGTAATTTATAAAATAGTTTTGGACTATTTTATAAAAACATTTGGTATTACCTGAAATTAACTTATCAAATCAAATATTTCAAAATTTATTATTTACCTTTTTTTTAATACTTTTGACAAAAAATATATATATGAATGCACCAAAACCATTTGAATGCGAATATCCTCCTCAATTTGCAGAATTATTACATAATTTGAATATTTCACTTGCAATTAGTACATATCAAGCCGGAAAAGTTGTTCTATTGAGTCCTACAGACAAAGACAAACTAATCCAATTACCCAGAACATTTGAAAATGCAATGGGTATGGCAACAAAAGATGATCAATTAGCTATTTCTACTCAAAGTAAAGTTGAAATACTTAAAAGTTCTAGCACGCTTGCAAAAAAATACATTAAAAAACCTAATACTTACGACCATATTTATATGCCAAGAGCAAGCTATCATACAGGTTATTTAGCTCTACATGATATGGCTTTTGTAAAAGATAAACTTGTGGCTGTTAATACTCTTTTTTCAAGCCTGAGTTATATTGATGATCAACAAAGCTTTACACCTTTTTGGCAACCTCCTTTCATAACAGATCTTATGCCTGAAGACAGATGCCACTTAAATGGAATGGCAATTGAAAACGATGAAATAAAATATCTAACTGCTCTTGGATCTACTGATGTAAAACAAGGTTGGAGAGAAAATAAAATAAATGGTGGGATTTTGATGGAGTATCCGTCTGGCAGAATAATTTTGGACAACCTATCAATGCCACATTCACCAAGAATTTTCGACGGAAAACTATATCTTCTAAATTCTGCACAAGGTGAATTAATTGAAGTAAATCCGGAAAAAGGGACTTATGAAGTTATTGTTAATTTGGGTGGATTTGCACGGGGAATGGAAAAAATCGGTGAATATTTATTCATTGGGGTATCAAAATTGAGACACAATAATGATGTGTTTAATGATTTACCTATTACTAAAACTTCTTTTGCCGGAGTTGTAGCTGTTCATTTGCCATATAAATCAATTGTTTCTAAAATTGAATATAAAATGAGCGTAGAGGAAATATACGATGTCAAAATTTTACCTAATAAACTTCGTCCTAACATTCTATCGAGCGATATGGATGTGCAAAAAGGAGCTATAACATTCAACGAAAAATCATTTTGGGGAGAAGTTAAAAGCGAAAAACAAGTCAAGGAAGAAGAAACAAATCAACAAACAAATCAACAACAACCACAACAACACAAAATTAGAATTCAAGCATTACAAAACCTTTCTCCTTCGGATATTTACACACAATTTCATGTTTTACTTTGCGATGATTTTAAAACCGAACTGAAAAACAAAACAATTAACAAAAATCAAAATTTAATTATTGCGGCTGATAATAATACTCCTGTAGGAATTATTGTATTTGAAGCAAGTGCAGACAAAACCATTAAGATAAATTCAGTCTTTGTTCGCTCAGAAGTCCGAAAAAAAGGCTTAGCAACTGCAATGTTAACACATCTGTCACGAATCTTAGAACAAAATCAAATTAATTACACCGAAGCATCATTTAACAAAGAAAAAATAGATGTGGAAATAACCACAAAATTATTCGGGAAATTTTCCGGAATAAATCTATTGATTAACGAATAAAACTAAAATTAAGAATTTTAAAATCATTAAATGATAAACCCAGAAATAAATGAAGAAGCAGTTGAACGTTTTTTAAAAGCCTTTGGCGATAACGTTAAACGTATTAGATTAGAAAAAAATATGACTATTACAGCGCTGGCAAATAAATGTAATGCTTCTGCAAAAAAAATTAGTCGTACTGAAAAAGGAGAATATGACTTTAAAATTTCGTCTATGATGATTATCGCCAATGGATTAGATGTGAAACTTATAGATTTATTAGATTTCGAAGAAGCTGAAATTTTAAAACAAAACATTTGGAAATAATTACATAACAATTGCTAAAAAAGAAAGGGACGCGTGCGTCCTTTTTTTTATGCTTTTTTTACTATATTATTGCAGTGCTGTTATTTCATACCTTAATTTATAGCAATGGAGGGGCAACTTTGGTTGCCTCTTTTTTTTGATGTTTGTTTATTCTAGTGAATTCTGGTTTTGATATTAGATTAAAGATTATGCAATCACAAGCGCTCTTTCCTTTGTTAAAAATAGTGATGGTAATTTTGCTTTTTACTGCAGACGGAATTGAAAAAGTTTTTAATATAATCAAAACTTTTCTTATTTGTATGATACTTTTCTTGAATACTAACATTTAGCCATATATACCAAATTGTTAAAATAATTCCGAGAATTATTTTTTACAAGCAAGTAATGCCGATTGACTTTAAAACCGATTTTAAGAAAATG
>JAFGUD010000452.1 GCA_016938685.1 Bacteroidales bacterium
AAACAAACTTTTTCTGAATCTTTTTTTTAACAATTTTACAACTCCCTTAATATCAACTTTTAAACAACGAAACTTTTTTCTCTAAATTTAAACTTATCCCCCTTGAAACAAAATTTATGAACCTTTTGGAGTCAAATACTGAGACAAAATTGATGCCCTGAAGCGAATTTGAAAGGAATATTTCCTCACTTTTATCTAAGATATCCAAAGTAACACTTTTTTCTAAAACGTCAATTCCTTGATCTTTTAACATATATATAATAATGTGTCGCATTATTCCATTTACACAACCATCTTCGACTCGTGGAGTAATTATTTTATTATCAACGATAAAGAATATATTTGAATTAGAAGTTTCAACAATATTTCCATTTTTATTTAATATAATTACATCATCGAGTCTATTCATATATGCATAATGTGATGCTAAAACATAGACTAACGAATTAAGTGTCTTAAATTCAGATAATTGCGAATAATCTTTAGTTAAATCTCGATATACTCCAAGCTTTAAGCCTTCTGTATTAAATCTAAAATTATTATCAGGTAAAGGTGATGTTTGAATAAAATAGCTCAAACTATTATCAGTTGGGTTATAATATCCTCCATCATTTCTAAAAACTGTAAGTCTAATCCGATATTCTTTATACAGTTTGTTTTTGCGTGCGAGATATGTAATAATACTGCTAAGCTCTTCCAGATCTGTAAATAAATCAATAGGGATAAGATGTAGAGCTCTAATTGCTCTGTTTATTCTATCTAAATGGTAACTAAGAAATGGGATTTTATTGTTAAATGCAAATATTGTCTCAAAAAAACCATCTCCGTACATTAATGCTCTATTGTTTGAAGTAAAAACAGGTTCTTCTGTCTTTTTTAATACTCCGTTATAAATAATGTATGATTCGTTTTGTGACATAAATATTGTAATTTAGAAAATGATTAAATCTCGCTATAAAAAAAAACGTCCGAAAAGGACGCTTATAGTTGTATTTTAATTTTTTCTGCTATCTTGACCATTTCATCAGCTGAAAAATTCAGCTTTGGAGAACTTAAACTCATCTGGCTTTCTTTTTTAAAAGGGATAAGATGAATATGTGCGTGAGGTACTTCTGTTCCGACAACTAATATACCAACCCGATTACATTCGATAGATTTTTTTAATGCAATTGCAATTTTTTTTGCAAAAACATTCATTTGAGCAAGAATAGAATCTTCCAAGTCAAAAATATAATCCACTTCATTTTTGGGAACTACCAAAGTATGACCTTCTGCAAGAGGATTAATATCCAAAAACGCATAAAAGTTGTCATCTTCGAGTATTTTGAAAGATGGAATTTCGCCTTTAATAATTTTAGTAAATATAGTTGCCATAATAATAATTCAAATGATTAAACAGAAATATCAACAATTTCAAATTCAAGAATACCAGAAGGAACATTGATTTGAGCAGTATCTCCAACTTTTTTTCCAAGTAAGCCTTTTGAAATAGGAGTTTTAACAGAAATTTTTCCTTGTTTAATATCAGCTTCGGTTTCAGGAACAAGAGTATAGGTGATCATTGAATTGTTTTTCAAATTTTTTAGTTTCACCTTGTTCATGATAGATACAACATCAGTTCCTATATTAGCTTCATCTAAAATTCTTGCATTAAGTATTTTTTCCTGCAAAATAGAAATTTTCATCTCAAGCATACCTTGTGCTTCTTTTGCTGCATCATATTCTGCGTTTTCAGACAAATCACCTTTGTCTCTTGCTTCAGCAATTTGCTGAGTGATACTTTTACGTTCTACTTTTACCATTTGCTCAAGTTCTCTTTTCATCTTTTCGAGACCTTCTTTTGTGACGTAGTAAACTTCTGACATATTTGTTGTTTTTAGTTTAATATAAAACAAAAAGCAGAACATTTATGTCCTGCATATTATTTTGCAAATATAATGTTTTTTTTGAAAACAAATTGATTTTTTGATTAACTTGTCAATTTAAATTGACAATCGATATCTTATTATCATCTAATATCAAGAGCATTAAGAGCATTATGATATCTTTTAGCATATATAGTATGTTGAGTCAAATTATCTGAAAAATAATGATAACCTGATAAATCTTCTTTTGCACACATGTATAAGTATTTACTCTCTTTTGGGTTTAAAACAGCATCAATTGAAGATATTTCAGGCAATAAAATCGGTCCAGGAGGTAATCCTATATTCAAATAAGTATTATAAGGTGACTGAATTTTTTTATGAAAATCATAAACTCTTTTAACCGAAAAATCGCCTAAAGCAAAAATAAGAGTGGGATCAGATTGTAAAGGCATTCCTATTTTAAGGCGATTAAGATACAAACCGGCAATAGTTGGTCTTTCGTCAGGATGTGCAGCTTGTTCGGATTGAACAATTGATGCCAGGACTGAAACTTCTAGCGGTGTTAATCCCAAATTTTCTGCTTTTCCGGTTCTTATTACCGTCCAAAACTTATCGTATTCAGATTTCATTCTTTCAACAAATTCTTCGGCAGATGTATTCCAATAAAATTCATAAGTATTAGGTATGAATAAAGAAATTGCATTATATTCGTTAAGTCCGTATTTTTCAAAAAACTCATTGCTATTAAGATAATTGGATAATTCATCTTCTGTACATTCAAAATTAGGTGCAATTTTTTCGCAAAAATCAGATAAAACACGAACAGAAGGAACAACAACCATAATTGGTTCTTGTTTCCCAGAGCGTAAATGATTAACTAATTCCCAGTTATTCATCCCATTAGTGATTTTATATTTACCAGGTTTCACTAAATCATCATATTTTTTCAACTTAGAAATAAGCATAAATGATTTTTTATTCTCAATAATATTGTTTTGAGTTAGGGAATCAACAACAGCTTGAAAAGAACGATTGGACGAAATATAGAGATAAATAGAATCGTTGCTAATATTAACATTTGGTGAAAATGCCATTTTATAACCAACAAATCCTATTATTCCACCGAGAATAATAATAATAATAAAACTAAAAATCAGAAATTTCTTAAATTTAGACATAAAAGTAAAGTTTTTCAAGTTTTCGAGTTAATCAGTTTTCGAGTTAATCAGTTTTCGAGTTAATCAGTTTTCGAGTTAATCAGTTATCGAGTTAATCAGTTATCGAGCTTCCTGTTATCGAGTTAACCAGTTTTCGAGTTTCCAGTTATCAAGCTTCCAGTTATCGAGTTAACCAGTTGATCTGTTAACCAGTTAATCTGTTAACCAGTTGTCGAGTTTACCAATTAGATTGTTTTAACCCGAATTATGCATTAGAATTTTTGTCAAAACATTAACTGTTTGATTTTTAAGTAGTTTCTAATGCAAAGCATTAGAAACT
>JAFGUD010000453.1 GCA_016938685.1 Bacteroidales bacterium
ATTACACATCTAATTTTTCGTTCTAAAAAACTCTCTGTAATATTAATTTCATTTTCGCGACTATCAAATAAATATAAAACATCAAGAGTAATTCCTGCTGTTTTATCAATGTATACATAGCCCAAAATATTAGAACCAACAAAATCATCTTTCACAATATTTGACAAACTTGTTTTTCTAAAATTATTTATAACCAACCATTTGTAAATAAAATCAATCGTTTTATATTTCATCTGTTTAAAATTTTTATTTGCGAAAAATCAACCATGAAAATTTAATCATGCTCGTGTATGTAAAATATTTAATCATGGGTGTTTCATTTCAATTTTGTGTTATTATTAATATGCATTACCGCTAACGAAAATGGCTTGTAGTAGTTTTGTGTGTTCGAGGCACAATGTTTCAGGTTTGCACAAATGTTAATTCGAGCTATTTTGTTTCAATTACGTACAAAGCCCAAAATTACTGCAAGCCAATGTTAGCCACTTTATTTATTTTTTGTTTTCTTTTCTACCTTTTCAGAAGAATTGAAAATCACAAGTTTTTCCCAATCTATTGCACCATTATCATCACAGAAATCTTTTCCAAATTCAATCGTAAATTTGTTAATCAGATTTGAATATGCCACAATAAATTCTTCGTTTTTCTCTTTTGCTTTATGCCCCAAAGGTTCTACAATATCAGTATATAGTTTTCTGTCTCCTGAAATGAAAAACCAAAATCTTTCACCACAGAGTTTTAAATACTCACCTTTTTCTGGTTTATTATCTTGTCCGTAGCAGCAACCATTTACAGCAACAATATTCATTTTTGAAGTATTTGTTCCCAAAATTCGTTTTGCTTTTCGGAAATTATCTTTCATTTTGTTGATTTGACTACTATTCCCTCAATTTGGACCGGATTTTATTGAAACGATATATTTAATTTCTTCATTTTCAAATTCTAAATCTATTCCTTCGGCAGATGATTTTCTGCCACCATAAACTTTTTCGTTAATGAAAATTGATAATCCTTCAAGAAATTCACCGAAAATAGTTTCTTCTTGTGATGACAAATAAGCATCAAGTATGACTTTTACAATATCTTGCGAAGTTAAAATGTTTTTAGCTTTGAATAAATATGGATTTTTTCTTTTTAGAATTTTATCAAGTTTCAGTTTTTCAAGACTTTTCAATCTTTTGTTGTGAAAAACACCGATGTTATTTTCAACATATTCGTATATATCTTGTAGATTAAGCAATTGCATAATTTATTTTTGTTTGAATATTATTTTTTTCGATTTCATTTAAACTTTTCTGAATTTCTTCTACATATTCAGAAACAATTTCAATACCGATTGAATTTCGTCTTAAACTTTGAGCAACAAACAAAGTTGTTCCTGAGCCTGCGAATGGGTCTAAAACTGTATCATTTTCTTTTGTAAATAATTTTATAAACCATTCGGGTAAACTGTTTGGGAATGCAGCACTATGATTTTTATTATTACACTCTGTTGCAAGATGTAAAACATTTGTCGGATAAACTGTTTCTTTACCTAACCAATTTGAAACGTTTTTACCAAATCCGCTCCCATTTTTTGCATTATCTCGTTTCTTGTCCGTCTCACTTAATTTATTTAATCTATCTTTTGCCCAATCTCCAATTTCAACTTTTACAGCATCTTGATACATTGCAAATTTCTTTTCTTTGTTGAATTGCAAAAGTCTTTCCCAACTATCCCTAAATCTGTTTGGCCATTTGCCGGGGAATGAATTTTTTTTGTGCCAAATAAATTCTTCTGTCCACAACCAACCTTGCTCTCGCATTTTGATAATTAATTCAAGCACATAAGTATTTCGTTCTCCGTCAGTTACTTTTTCTTTAATATTTAAAATAAAAGTTCCTGTCGGTTTCAGAACTCGTTTTAATTCTTTTGAAATAGGCAAAAACCATTCATTATATTTATTTGGTGGATGTCCGCCATAAGTATTTTTTCTATTATCTGCGTAGGGTGGTGATGTAACAATCAAATCTACTGAATTATCAGATAACGTTTTTAACACGTCAAGACTGTCTCCTTCTAATATTTTCGTTGTTATATTGTCCATATTTGTTGTTTTTATGCAAAAATACAACTTTTATTGTTTATCTGCATACTTTTAGTAATTTGTTGTGATTCCAACTAACGTAAAATTTAACTCGTTAAAAATCAGAATTTAAGTTAAATCCAACATCTTCG
>JAFGUD010000454.1 GCA_016938685.1 Bacteroidales bacterium
GCTATAATCTAGCCCGACGTTTTAGCTTATAAAAAAAGCGAGCCTTGGTTTTCCAAGCGCTCGCTTTTTTGTATCTACTAAAAACACATCCCCCCCAACCTGGCAGATTTTGTCACGTTTCCATTAGAATTCTTTGAGTTGTTTTTCCAAGCGCTGAATAGAAACCGGTTTTAGGGTTTTCATCGGCTGCACGAATATTATATTCAACCTAACTACTACCCATTCTTACTTTGTACATACACAGTTAAAAACTTTTCGAAATCCAAAGAGTATTGATCAAAGGGAATAGGAACATATTTAGGAATAAATGTTTCAAGAATGATAAAAATCAAAACTAAAAATATTGATGGCCACTTTTTAAATGATAATCTAAAGTACTTGTAAAATGGATTTAAAATTAGCCTCCACAGCAACAACACCAAAATTGGAAGCAGAATGAAAATTGATATAAGGATATCCCAACCATTAAGGGCTACAGCCATATCTCCATTCTTAAAAATTCTTAACAACACAATTAATACGCAAAATGAAATTACAAAATTCATCCACACAAAGTATTTTACTGTTTGAATAAAAAGATCTTTCCAATCTATTTTTTGGTAGAAACAACCTAATAAATATCCTAGTAGAGCCGCTACTAGAGCAAAGATCACTGCGTTAATCGCAAGCATAACAGGAAACACAACAGGATTAATTAAATCCATAGGGTTAAAAGAAAACAAAGGCTTTAGTGAAAAATAGATAACAACAATAAACCCTATATTCAAAAACAACGTTTGGATTAACAAAGTAATAACATCAATCTCTTTTGTTGCACCAATATTTGGCTTTCTAAGAATTGTCCACATATTAGAAAGCTCTTTATGAAAAGGTAAACCATTAAAAATGCTTTTCAATATAAGCATCGATATTTTCTTCCTTATATTTTTAGCTAAAATGTTCTGAGTTGTTTTTCCAAGCGCTGAATAGAAACCGGCTTTAGGGTTTTCATCGGCTGCGCGAATAATGAAAGTCGCAACTCTTCCAGCA
>JAFGUD010000455.1 GCA_016938685.1 Bacteroidales bacterium
AAAAACGAAAATACGATATTGACAGAAATTATGGTAAACAGATTGAAAATCAGCAAAATCTAACTTCGTAAAGTAGAATTAATTATTAAAAAGTATTTTTTCATGATTAGTGTGTTTTGCTTAAATAATAAAATTATTTTTTATTAATTTTTAGGATTTAATAAAGATGAATTTTTGAATAGAAAACGAAATTAACTTTATAGTTTTTATGTTTCGTAAAAATATATTTTTAGTGTGACTAAATCAAAATAATAAAAAAAAGCAACTAATATAGTTGCTTTAAAATCTGTTTTTTGTTCTATAGAGGAATATTTCCATGCTTTTTATTCGGATTTTTTATGTTTTTTGTTCTGGTCATTCGCAAAGCTTCGATTAGTTTTTTGCGACTTTCACGAGGATAAATAATTTCATCAATATAGCCAACTTCTGCTGCTTTGTATGGATTTGCGAATTTTTGCTTGTAATCGTCTTGTATTTTCTTTAATTCTTCGGGGGCAGAAACATTTCTGTATAAAATTTTCACGGCTCCTTCAACTCCCATAACTGCAATTTCAGCTGTTGGATAAGCAAAATTATAATCAGCTCCAATGTGTTTGCTGTTCATAACATCATAGGCGCCACCGTATGCTTTTCGGGTGATTAGTGTTATTTTGGGAACAGTCGCTTCGGCAAAAGCATATAGAAGTTTTGCACCATGTTTAATAATTCCTCCAAATTCCTGAGTTGTTCCCGGTAAAAATCCCGGGACATCTTCAAGTACTATCAACGGAATGTTAAAAGCATCACAAAAACGCACAAATCTAGCGGCTTTTATTGATGAATTTATATCCAAAACTCCTGCAAGAAAATTTGGTTGATTTGCCACAAAACCAACACTTTGTCCACCCATTCTTCCAAATCCGATTACAATATTTTGAGCATAATAAGGTTGTATTTCAAAGAAAATTTCATCATCTACAATATTAGAAATAATGTCTTTGATGTCATAAGGTTTGTTTGGGTCTTCTGGCACAATTTTGTCCATTTTTTCATCAATACGGTCAGTTGGGTCTGTTGTTGGTTTGAAAGGTGCATCTTCCATGTTATTTGAAGGAAGAAAGCTCATCAATTCACGCAACATCATTATTGCTTGTTCTTCATTATCAGCCATTAAGTGAGCAACACCACTTTTCGAGTTGTGAGTCATTGCTCCACCAAGTTCATCTTTTGTGACTTCTTCGTGAGTGACTGTTTTAATGACATCAGGACCAGTAACAAACATGTAACTAGTGTTTTTTGTCATCAAAATAAAATCAGTAATTGCAGGAGAATAAACCGCTCCGCCAGCACAGGGACCTAAAATAGCTGAGATTTGAGGAATTACACCGGAAGACATTACATTTCTGTAAAAAATATCGGCATATCCGGCAAGACTTTCAACGCCTTCCTGAATTCTTGCACCTCCCGAATCATTGAGACCAATAATAGGCGCACCCATTTTCATTGCCAAATCCATTACCTTGATTACTTTGTTGGCGTTAGTTCTGCTTAAAGAACCGCCAAAAACAGTAAAATCCTGCGAAAAAACGTAAACTAATCGTCCGTCGATTTTTCCGTATCCCGTAATAAATCCGTCGCCGGGAATTTTTTGGTCTTCCATGCCAAAATCGGTGGTTTTGTGAACAACAAATTTGTCCATTTCAACAAAAGTTCCGGCATCAAGCAGAAGCTCAATACGTTCACGGGCAGTTAAAAGTCCTTGATTTTTTCTTTTTTCAATTCTGGCAATTCCGCCACCAAGTTCGGCTTCCTTGTTGCGACGTTCAAAGTCGTTAAATTTATCTTGTAAGTTCATATTTTAGTTGTAAAGTTTTTAAAGTTGAAAGTTTGTAAAGTTGACTGTGCATTGTGCATTGTTCAATTTGTGTTAATGCCAGTATTAGGTTTGTCAATGAAAATATTTATTCGTTTACAATTGTCTAACTTTAAGGTCAAGATGCTTCTAAAAAATAGAAATGCTTATGTTTTTTATAAAATGATCCATTTGAATTTTATTTTGTTCACAAAGCTGAGAGTATTTATTCAGAAGTGTAAAGCTTGTTTTTAAATTTATAAGCCAATTCAACGACTTTATCAATATCCGATATTTTAATAATATTACAGTAATGCCAATGTTCATTAACTTCGGAAATTAGTTCTTTTTCTTTTTCTGAAAACTTAATTCCTATGCTACTAAGGAATTTTTCACTTGTTTCTATAAGATTTGCTGATGCTTCATTTTCAGTTCTAAAAAGCAGAATAAACACTTCTTTGTATTTTGGCGAAGAATATTTATTTAATTCAAAAACAAAAACTTCATTATTTGTTTGTTTTTCAAATTGTATATAAGTCCAGGTTTCTGAATTCTCTTTTAACGTTTTAATTTCATCTTGATCTATGTTTAATTTTGAAGCAATTTTTTTCATCAAAAAAATGTCAAAATTATTATTCTCAATGATCTGATACAATGAAAATAATGTGTGTAAATCTCTTTTGTTTTCTTTAAAATAGTCTAAAAGTTTATCCATAATTTGATCATTCATAACTTCTCCTTTTAAGTTTTTTAGTAATTTTAGATACTGATATATAATTGAAAATAAATCTTTTTTGTTATTGTTCGTTTTAAAATCGTTTGCTTCTATTAGCTTGTTATTGTAATTATTGAGCCATTTATAAATTGAATTATTCTTTCCAATTGCGGCATACTTTTCAACCGGAAATTCTGTATATGGTGGTTCTTTATTGCCTTCTAGGCTCAAATATATTGTTTTTTCTATTGTAAATCCTTTATGTTTAATAGCTTCATAATATCTTTCTAATTGGTTTTCTTGATCCACAGCATTGTTCATTTTGTTTTCGATAATTATTGCTTTTTTTGCAACGTTATCTGTAATTAAAATGTCAATTCGTCCTGATTTGACATTGTTTTCAATTTGATATTCTTTTTGAACAAGTGTGTTTTGATAATCTAATTTGTTTAAACCTAATAATTCAATAAAATTATCAAAAAGTTCAGAATCAGCAGATAACAAATAAGTTAATATATCGCTATGATAATTTTCATAATGATAGTTTTTTGAAATAAATGAAAAAATATTGTTTTTAGTGTTTCCTTGAGCTTTAAGATTTTCTAAATAAAGTTCAGATATTTCTCTAATTTGTTCGTTATTTAAAATTTTTGAGACATCTTGTAAGTTCATATTTTTGTTGAAAGTTTTTTAAAGTTTGTAAAGTTGAAAGTTGACTGTGCATTGTGAATAGTGATTTCTAAGGTTCTAAAAACTATGTGCAATTCACTTTTTACTCTTCACTATGCACTATTTACTATGCCCTATGCCCTATGCTCTCCACTCAGCTTATTCAAGAATAACCAAAGGTTGATTTCCTTCTATTGCATCTCCTTCTTCAACAAGTATTTTTTTTACTGTTTTTTCGCCGGAAGATTTGTATTCGCTTTGCATTTTCATTGCTTCAACAATAATTATTGTGTCGCCTTCTTGCACTTTATCTCCTTCTTTAACAAGAATTTTGACAATTTTTCCGGGCATTGGAGTTTGAATTACATTGTTGTCGTCTGTGTGACCGCTTAAAGTTCTACTTTGTGCATATCTTGTTTGGCAATCTGTTAATTTAGCTTCCATATTGTTTATTCCATGATTAATGAAATATTTTTTGGGATTGCTTTCAGAAGGAGCAGCTTCAATATTGTACGAATTTTGCCCAAGTAACAACGAATATACAAATTTTGATGTGTGACGAACATCAACATTATAAATTCTGTCGTTTACTTTCATTACTATGTGATTACAGCCTTTTGTGAGCATTTCTACTCTTCTGGTTTCGTCGTTTATTGTTATATCTAGTTTCATGTCGGTATTTTTATTGTGTATGTAGTTTAATCAGAGAATAAATTAGTCTCATTTATTTTATACTTACATATTTCCTGATTGTCAAATTGATTACTATTTGCGTTTCCAGTTACTGTTTTGATTAAATTCTTCAGCAGGAGTATTATTTTTTGCGCGATTCATATAATCTAAATAAATTGCAATTGCAGCGGCATCAATCTTTTCTGCGTTTTCTGTTTTTTCTTCTTTTAAGTCATCACCATAAAGACCAATGAAACGAGTGTCGTATTTCCCTTCAATAAATTTTTCGTGTTTGAAAATTCGGTATAAATATGGAATATTGTGTTTTAAACCAAGTATTCTGAATTCCAGCAAAGCGCGTTTCATTCTTTCAATAGCCTCTGTTCTGTTGCTTCCCCAAACAATCAATTTTGCTATCATTGGGTCGTAATCCATTGGGATTTTAAAACCTGTATAAACGTATCCGTCAACTCTTATTCCATTTCCGCTTGGTTGTTTTATGTATAGAACTTTTCCGGGACTCGGCATAAAATTATTTTCAGGGTCTTCGGCATAAACGCGGCATTCAATTGAATGACCAAATTGTTTTATGTCTTCTTGTTTGTGATTAAGTTTTTCGCCGAATGCAATTCTAAGTTGTTCTTTTACAAGGTCAATTCCTGAGGTCATTTCAGTGATTGGGTGTTCAACCTGCAAACGAGTATTCATTTCAAGAAAATAATAATTCAAGTCATCATCAACCAAAAACTCAATCGTTCCGGCACCAATATAATTTACTGCTTTTGCTGCAAGTACAGCTTGTTCTCCCATTTTATTACGCAATTCATTTGTAATCAAAGGAGATGGAGTTTCTTCGATAACCTTTTGGTGACGGCGTTGGACCGAACATTCACGTTCATTTATGTGAACAACGTTGCCGTATTTATCAGCCAGAACTTGAAATTCAATGTGATGTGGCGAGGAAATGTATTTTTCAATGTAAACTGTATCGTTTCCAAAAGCAGATTTAGCTTCACCTTTAGCCATTTTAACCGAATTTAAAAGCTCATTTGCAGATTCAACAAGTCTCATACCTTTTCCTCCGCCTCCGGCAGTAGCTTTTACCATAATTGGATAGCCTATTTTTTCGGCTTCGGCAAGAAGTTGTTCATCAGTTCCTCCAAAATCTTCGTATCCGGGCACAACTTGTACTCCGGCAGCAATCATTGTTTTGCGAGCAGTAATTTTATCGCCCATTGTGTTGATAGCATAAGCATCGGGACCAATAAATTCAATACCTTCGTCTTTACATCTTTGGGAAAAAGCTGCATTTTCGGATAAAAAACCATATCCCGGGTGGATTGCTTCTGCTCCGGATTCTTTTGCAACTGCAATTATTTTATCCTCAACTAAATAGCTTTCATTCGCTGGGGAATTACCAATGTGAAAAGCTTCATCAGCAATTTTAACCGGCAAAGAATCGCGATCGGCGTCAGAAAAAACAGCAACAGTTTTTATTCCCATTTCCTGAGCTGAACGTATTACTCTTAGAGCTATTTCGCCTCGATTGGCTATCAGTATTTTCTTGAACATATTTTTTTGTTTTTGTAGCCAAATTTTAATATTTTTTCTGTAAATAACAAATCATACGTTCATGTCTTGATAGGTATATTTAATAATTTGTTTTTCAATGTCTGAAAATCAATGATTTAGCTTAAAAATAAAAATTATTTTTGAATTTAGTCTCTATCTTAAAATTTTATTCGGTTGTTTTTTTAGTATTTTATAAAATCAAGAATTAACTTTGCAAAAAAAATGAGATGTTAAGAAAATTTTTTGCAGTATTATTCCTGTCTGTTTTTGCAATTTCATGTGGTGATGACGAAGAACAAAATTTTGACGAAAGTTTTATTGATAAAGATACGTTAATAGAACAGAATTATATTTACGAACAGTATAGTATACCTTTGCCAATAGATTTGTTTAAATTTTTGGGAGAAAATGGTTGTTTTCAGCCTGACGTGATGAGTAATCTTTCGATAAAAGACAGATATTATACACAAGTACAAAGTGCTATGAATCTTGGGATTTACACAGCTGATTTGGCTTATTGTACTATTTTTGAAAATGGACAAAATGCAATGGCTTATTCCGATGCTGCAAGTTATTTTGCCAATAAATTGTCGATAGAAGATGCTTATGGAAGACCGTTTGTTGAAAGATTAGAGAGAAATGTAGATAATATTGACTCAATTAAAATAATCACAAACGAAGCTTACACAAAAGCTTGTAATTACCTTGATAAAAAAGGCGTTTACAACGTTTTACCTTTTGTAATATACGGAGCATGGATTGAAAGTTTATATCTTATTATAAATAGCGATTCAGATGATGAACTAATAATCGAAACAAAACAAAAAATTATAGATGAATATAGTGTTATTGGTAAGATAATAACTTATATGTATGATGTTCAAATTGAAACTTCCGCATATTATTACAATGCTGAAATGAAAGTTTTAATTAGTAATTTGGACGAACTTAAAGAACTTTTTGAAGAATATTCAAAAGATAAAACCGAAGGAAATTATAAGAAAATAGCAGATAGAATTGATAAATTAAAAAAAGAAATGAATGATTAACTCCGGCTTGTTTGTGAATTGATTAGATATATTTATTTTGATTGATTAAAAGAATGATAATTGAAAAAATGAAAAAAGAACAAAAAGAAATAATAAAACAGGCTATAATTAAAGAAATAGAAAAAACTAAAATTACTATTGAAGAAAACAAAGATTTAATCCAGCCAATTGAGCCGGATTGTGCTATTGGCAGAGTATCGAGAATGGATGCAATGGTAAATCAAAATGTTGCTAGAATGGCTCTTAGAAAAGCAGAAGAAAAATTTCGAAATCTTGAAATTGCACAAAAAAACATTGATAACGATGGTTTTAGGATTTGTGCAAAATGCGGAAAAGATATTCCAATCGGAAGAATTTTACTTGTTCCTCAAAGTAAATATTGTGTTAATTGTGCAAAGTAATATTTAACCTAACTTATTTGTAATAAATTGGTTAAGTATTATCGGAAACAAAATTGACTATTTTTTCTATTACATAATCTTCCTGATCTTTATGTGGAGCATGGCCACATTCTTTGAGCCAATGAACTTCTACTTTGGAGTTTTTGCAATTGTCAATTACAGCCTGAATTTGTTTGTATGTGCCGTATTGATCATTTTCTCCCTGAAAAGTCAGAATTGGAATGTCGATTTTACTTATTTCATCAAGAATGTCATATTTTTCAGCACCTTCGGCAAGCCATGTATTAGCCCAGGCAAAAAACATTGATTCAGTATTTTCTCCGTGATATTTTTCCATTCTTTCGTGCATATCGCTGTTTTTGTAGTATTCAACAGCCATTTTTACGCCAAGTTGCGACACTTTTTCAACAAAAACGTGATGAGCTTCTGTTATTAAAGCCATAACTTTTTCGGGATAAAAAGAAGCATACAAAAGCGCAATTGTTCCGCCATCGCTGTGCCCGAAAATAATCAGTTGATTGTTTATTTTTAAATTATTTAATAATGTGTGCAAAAAATGAGTTTCGTTGTGCAAATAAAAAATATCTCTTTCTTCACGTAGTTTTTCAGATTTTCCGTGTCCGTATCTGTCGTATAAAAGTGCCGGGAGTTTTAATTTGTCGGAAATTATTTGAGGGAATTCTTTCCATTGTTCCGAACAGCCTAGTCCTTCGTGCAAAAACACTATTATTGGCTTGTTTCGGGTAAAATATTTTTGATTTAGTATTTCGTAAAAAATATTTTTATTGTTAATTTCTATATTCATTTTGAACGTTTTTTTATTAAAAATATGATGTGTTTTTCTTTTGCAAAGTAAGAAAAATCTACGTAATTTTCGTAGTTATTAAGTAAAAAACGTAATTTTTGACGATTTCTGCAAAAAGTTTTGGGAGTTCAATTTTTATAGTCTAACATTAACTCGAATTTTAATTATTAACCCAAAATATTAAAACTATGAGCCGAATTGTTGACGAATTCATGGCGAAAATTATCGCTAAAAATCCAGGTGAAGTTGAATATCACCAAGCAGTAAAAGAAGTTGCAGAAGTAGTACTTCCATTCGTTGAAGAAAATCCAAAATACAAAAAAGCAAAAATCCTTGAAAGAATTGCAGAACCTGAAAGAGTAATTATGTTCCGCGTACCTTGGGTAAACGATATTGGTGAAATCCAAATTAATAGAGGTTTCCGTATTGAAATGAACAGCGCAATTGGACCTTACAAAGGCGGTCTTCGTTTTCACCCGACAGTATATCTTGGAATTCTTAAATTTTTAGCTTTTGAGCAAGTATTCAAAAACAGCCTAACTACACTTCCAATGGGTGGTGGAAAAGGAGGTTCTGATTTTGATCCAAAAGGAAAATCTGATGATGAAGTAATGCGTTTTTGCCAAAGTTTTATGGCTGAACTTTCTCGTCATATCGGTCCTGACACTGACGTGCCTGCGGGAGATATCGGTGTTGGTGGTCGTGAAATTGGCTACATGTTTGGTATGTACAAAAAATTAAGAAACGAATTTACAGGTGTTCTTACAGGTAAAGGATTAGAGTGGGGTGGTAGCCTTATTCGTCCGGAAGCTACAGGATACGGAACTGTTTATTTTGCTGAACACATGCTAGGAACAAGAGGCGACAGCTTCAAAGGAAAAACTGTTCTTGTTTCCGGTTCTGGTAATGTTGCTCAATACGCTACCGAAAAAGTTAACCAATTAGGCGGAAAAGTTGTAACTTTATCTGATTCAAGTGGGTTCATTTATGATCCTGATGGAATTGATGCTGAAAAATTGGAATTTGTAATGCATCTTAAAAATGTAAAACGCGGAAGAATTAAAGAATACGCTGATAAATATGGTTGCCAATTTATTGAAGGTAAACGTCCTTGGGGTATCAAAGCAGATGTTGCTCTTCCATGTGCTACTCAAAACGAAGTTAATGCTGAAGAAGCAAAAGTAATGATGCAAAATGGTGTTTATTGTATTGCTGAAGGTGCAAATATGCCTTCTACAAACGATGCAATTGATATTTATTTAGAACACAAAATCTTATACGGTCCCGGTAAAGCTGCAAATGCTGGTGGTGTTTCTGTTTCAGGTCTTGAAATGTCACAAAATTCACTTCGTTTACAATGGACTCGCGAAGAAGTTGATGAAAGATTATTCAAAATTATGTCTGATATTCACGATACTTGTGTTAAGTTCGGGAAAGATGGTGATTTTATCAACTATGTAAGAGGTGCAAATATCGGAGGTTTCGTAAAAGTTGCCGATGCTATGTTAGCACAAGGTGTGGTTTAATTATGTTAATATTTATAGAGAAAAGACCGCTCAATTCGAGCGGTTTTTTATTTTTTAACAATCAAGTATTCTTAATTTATTTATTTTTGAAAAAAAAATGAATAAGATATTCACTTTGTTGTTAGTGCTTAATTTTTTTTCTTTGTCTGCTCAAAATTTTAAACCTGAAAGATTTGAATCAAAATTAAATTTTGCAGAAAAATTGTTGTTTGAGCAACCAAGTCTTAATAATTTAGAAAAATAATTACCTCCAAGATATAAAATAGATAATATTGAAGAGTTTAAATATCATTTTAAAGATCAATATGGAAATGAAATAACTGCTTATTTGCACATTGAAACTTATGAAATTGTTTATGTGGAATTTTTTGAACCAGAAGGAAATTTTAATGAAATGAAGAGTTGGCTAATGAATGATAAAAATTACAAATGGCCTATTTCTGAGCATAATTGTGATTATCTTCACAATGATAAGCTTTTATTGACAATTTGTCCGGGAATGGAAAATGGAATTATGATTGAAGTAAGTAAGTATTGAATAGACTATCTGTGGGATTTTCAAGAAGAGTCTTTTGACAGATTTATAATTACTTTTACCGAATAATAAAAGAAAAAAAATATGAAAACTTTTTACACATCAATTTTTATAACCTTCTTGACTTTGACTACATTTTCACAAATACAACAGAAAATTGTTTTAAATCAGCCAGATACATCAAGAGGATATACCGTGATGCATGCTTTGGCTAATCGTGCATCGGAGAAGGAATATGATACAATAAATCTTTCATTGCAGGATTTGTCAGATTTAATGTGGGCTGCAAACGGTGTAAATCGCCCTGAAGAAAAGAATCGTACTGCTCCATCTGCAATCAACGGGCAAGATATTGATATTTACGCTTTTATGATAGACGGAGTTTATTTTTACAATGCGTTTGACCATATTTTGGAATTAGTAGTTGAAGGAGATTATCGGGATATTGTTGCAGGAAGCCAGTACTGGGTTGCTGACGCACCTGTAATTTGTGTTTTGGTTTCTGATATTTCGAGATTTAAGTTTGGAGATGATGATCAAAGAATGCTTTGGGCTGCTTTTGATGCCGGAATTGTTTCTCAAAATATTTCTGTTTTTTGTGCTTCTGTTGGATTAGCCACTCGTCCGCGTGCTTCGATGGAAATTGACAAAATAATAGATTTGCTTAATTTGACTGAAACTCAACATCCAATGTTAAATAATCCCGTTGGATATCCACTGAAATAATGATAGGTTCTATTCTAAAAATAAGACTAAAACAATTATACAGAGCCGTTTCTGTTATTGGGATTTTTAGAATATTTATTCTGATGTTTATTGTTGTTTTTGCTGTTGGAATGCTTTATTTCCACACAACTATGACACCAAATGTTTATTTTGCTTCCGGTTTTTATTTTCTGGTGATAATTTTTATTCATTTTAAAAGAAAAGACAAAGATTTTTTAATAATTACATCTGATAAATATAAAATTATCTTTTTTGTAGAATATCTTTTGTTTTCGTTGCCTTTGTTTGTTTCTCTTGCTATAAACCTTCATTTTGAGCTTATTTTAGGGTTTGTTTCGGTACTTTTTTTAATTGTAAATTTGAATTTTAAATTAAAATCCCGTAATCTTAACTCAAAACTTCAACGTTTAATTCCGGATAATGCAATTGAATGGAAAGCAGGTTTGCGAAAAACATTATTTTTGGTTGTTTTACTCTGGCTGGTTGGGCTTTCTTTTTCGTTTGTAGATGGTATTGTGCCTATTGTGATGTTTATTTTGGGCGTTATTCCAATCAGTTTTTACGAATTTTGCGAGCCTTCCGATATGATTATTGCATTTGAGAAAAGCTCTGCTAAGTTTTTATTTCAGAAGATAAAATTTCAGGTTGTCATTTTTTCGATAATTGTTTTGCCTTTGATGATAGCTTTCTTGATTTTTAATTTTCATCTTTGGTACGTCGTTTTAATTGAATATTTTGTGCTGACAACGGTTCATATTTACTTTATTCTCATTAAATATTCGTTCTACAAGCCAAATACAAAAGCCACCGCATCGCAAATTTTTGGAACATTAGGAACAGTTGGTGTTATTATTCCGGTATTATTGCCTTTGGTTTGGGTACTTACAATTCATTTTTATTTTAAATCTAAACAAAATTTAAACTATTATCTTGATGATTTTAATTAAAAGCATTGATGTTTCATACACTAAAAACAAGAAAGTTTTAAACGGTTTAAGTCTTTCATTATCAGATAATAATATTCACGGTATAGTTGGTTTGAATGGTTCCGGAAAAACCACTTTGTTGAATACTATTTATGGCTTAAAAAAGGTAGATTCAGGTGAAATATTGAATGATAATATAAAAATATTAAAAAATGATGTAGCTTATTTAGTAACCGAAAATTTCTTTTACACAAACATTACCGCGAGAGAGTATTTGAGTATTTTTAAAAATGGAAATTTTGAACTTAATAAATGGAATGATCTTTTTTTGTTACCACTTGATAATCTGACAGATAACTATTCAACCGGAATGAAAAAAAAGTTGGCTTTACTTGGAATTTTAAAACAAGATAAACCAATACTAATACTTGATGAACCATTTAATGGTCTTGATATAGAAACTGTTAGAATAATTCGTTCGGTTTTGCTAAAATTAAAAGAACGAGGAAAAACTATAATAATTACTTCTCATATTATAGAAACACTGACGAATTTATGTGATTTTATTCATTATCTTGAAAAAGGGGAAATTAAATTTAGTAAAATTAAGTCTGAATTTGCTGATTTTGAGAAGGATATTTTTGAATTTATAGAAAATAAAAATGAAAAAATTATCGATGAACTTTTTGAGTAAAAATATTTTATTTTTTTTGATAGTAATTTTGTCGTTTTCTTGCCAAAATGGTTTAAAAACAGGCGATGAGCTTTCTACCGCTCAAATTTCATACATCAAAAGTTTAGGGATACTTGAAGATGATGAAAAAATAATATTTTTTGATTCTCAAGGAGGTTATAAAATGAGTGGTAATTTTCTGTCTGACAAGAGATTAGCTTCGTACTGGATAGATAATAATCATCCCGAAGAATCTTCAATAGAATTTGCTTTTTATTCTGAAATTGATTCTATCAAAGTTGTAGACAAAACAACTGCTGTTACATTGTCTTCTTATATAATTGTTTTTGTGAATGATACAGTTGATTTTAAAGTATATTTAGATGTAGATGAAATTTCTCTTTCAAAATTTTACGAAAAAACACTTGAATTATGGGATTCAAATAAGTAATTTTACGCCGAAATAAAAGAAAAGTTTAAAAGATGAATCCGAATAAAATTACTAATCGTATAAATAATTTATTTTTACCAAAAATAGCCGCCAAAAAGACTAATCAGTTTATGTCAACTCCAAAAGAAGTAAAATTTAGAAGGATTGAAACTGATACGTTGGAAAAAGCTCAAAAACAATTAGTTAGATTTAAAAATTTTGATTTACAAACATATATTTGGGGCGAAAACACCGAAAAACGTGTGTTTGTTATTCATGGATGGGAAGGACATTCAGGGAATTTTGCTCCAATAATAGAAGTTTTATTAAAAAAAGATTGTCAGGTTATAGCTTTTGATGCTCCTTCGCATGGTAACAGCACAAAGGGTAAAACTACAATGTTTGAATTTGGCGAATTTATTTCTTTAATGTTACAAAAATATAAACCACAAATAATTATTAGTCATTCTTTTGGGAATGTAAATACTGCGATGGCTTTGAAAGAGAATCAGTCAGTGAAAATTAAACAGTGGTTTATGGTAGCTTCTCCACACGATTTCAGAAACAGAATTAACAGTATTTCAGAGATTATAGGTCTTTCGAAAAAGGCGAAAAAATATTTTACTGTACTTGTTGCAAAAGATGCAAAAGAGAAAGTTGAAAACCTTAACATGAATTTTTATAGCAAAGAATTAAAAAATGTTGAGAAATACTATTTTATTCATCCCAAAAATGATGAAATCATAAGTGTTGAAGCCGCATATAGAAATAAAGAAGTTCTGCCTGAGGCTAAATTCGTAGAATTTGAGAAATTCGGACACATGTCAATTCTTTGGTCTGGTAATTTCAGACAATTTATTTCTTCCGAACTTAAATAACAATCAAAAATCTGCATTTTATTGTTTTTTTTCTTAGATTTGTTTTTTTCTAAAGCAACAAATATGAGTAGGTTTATTCTTATAATACTTCTATTGCTCTCTTATTTTGCAGTTTTCGGGCAGAATGACAGCATTGATGTTTATGAATATAACCTTGTTGATCTCTCGAATTTAAAAGTTAATTCAGCCTCAAAAATCGAACAGAAATTCAATAGCGTGCCAGCCACAATGTACATTATTTCGGCAGAAATGATAAAAGAACGTGGATATTTTACTCTTGATGAAGCACTTGCAGATTTACCCGGATTTCAATTCAGAAATATTCAGGGTTTTAATAGTTATATTTTTCAACGCGGAATAACAAGTCAAAATAATTTGATTTTAGTTTTAATTGATGGAATTCAGATAAATGAGCTTAATTCTGGTGGTTTTTATGGTGGAGGTCAATATAATTTAGACAATATTGAACGTATCGACGTTTTGTACGGACCTGCTTCGGTAGTATATGGCACAAATGCAGTCTCGGGAATTGTTAATATTATCACAAAAAATAATAAAGGTTTGCAAATAAATGCGTTAGGAGGCGATTTTAATACATACTATTCAAATTTTAATTACGGTTTGAAGAAAAATAATCTTAATTTTTCTATCTCCGGAATGTTCAAAACTAGTGAAAAAGCCGATTTGAAAGAAGAAAAAGGGGATAATAATTGGTCTAATAATATGGAAAATTTTGAAGATGATTATTCTTTTGATGTAAAATTAATATATAAAAACTTCACTTTTGGCTCTAATTTTCAGAATAAACAATCTTCCAGAACAACTAATCACAAGTCGATAGGAACAATTTATAAAGATAACTCTACACTTTGGAATATTGTTTTTCTCAATTCTTATGTTAAATCTAGATTTCGTTTAAGTCCGAAAATTGAATTTCAATCCACTTTTTATAATAGAAATGCCACTGTAATGAGCAATTCTGTTTACGAAGTAATAGACACTACCCAAATAGGATATTTTAGACCAAATAATTTGACAGGTTTCGAAAATATTTGTAGTTTTTCGCAAAAAGAAAAACTAAATCTGGTTGGAGGTTTGGTATTTGAATATGAAATGCTTTCCGAAAATGCTTCATTCTCGTACAGTAATTCATCAACTGAAAAACCTCCGGTTCCTGAACGACCAAATACACTTGATAATTTTTTGGTGAGTGTTTTTGCCGAAGCAGATTATAGCATTGTTTCTCAATTGTCCGTTGCAGGTGGGCTTAGATATGATTATAGCAGCGTTTACGATCAGGTTTTGACACCTCGTTTTAGTCTTATTTTCAATGATAAACAGGTTCTTTCGAAGTTGCTTTACGCTCAAGCATTCCGAGCCCCAAAACCTTGGGATTATACAAATGGTTTAGGAAATCCAGACTTATTGCCCGAAAAAATGAGATCAGTAGAATTGTCAAATTCTATCTATTTCTCCGATAATTTTGTAGTTCTTTTTTCAATTTATAAAAATATTTTGAATCAGGCAATTGTAAAACAATTCATTGGTAGTTTCGGTGATTTTATGTGGATTAACGAAGGATTAATACAAACCGATGGAATAGAACTAGGTTTTAAATACAAATCAAAACATGTTGATTTGTATTCAAATTATACATTCAATTCTAGTTATAATGAAAACAAAGTAATTATTGATGAAATTTCAAAACATGCTTTAAATTCAGGGTTTAATTTGACTGTTTTTAAAAAAATAAAATTAAATTTGAACTCAAATTTTTACAGCAAAAAGAAAAATTTGCAATTGATAATGACTACTAGTAGTTGGTATGTTGATCCGGCTATAATTTTTAATGGAACAGTTGGTGTTTTCGATTTTCATGGATTTGATTTGATGTTTATAGTTAAAAATATTTTTGATATCGAATATTATCATACTTCAAATAAAGAGGTTGAAAGATATAGGCAACCACAAAGAACAATTTTTGTTAAAATTAGCTATAAAATGAATAAAAAAAGAGAATGAAAAAAGCACATAAATATTTATTCGTTTTGGTCGTCGCTTGTTTTTTGTTGCCATTAACCTCAAATGCTCAAATAAAACGCTCTCAAATAATAGGTAGCTATATTTATAATTTTGCAAATAATATAACATGGAAAAATCAGAAATTTGAGAGTTTTAACATCGTGTTAATTAGCTCAAATATAGAAATAATTAATGAACTTAAAAATCTTGCTTTAAAACGAAAAGTCCATGAAAAAAACATAATTCTTACCGTTCTTGATGCACCAAACAGTAAGGTTTTGGATGCTCAACTTGTATTTATTACTTTTGATAAAATTAATTATTACATGAATGTTTTTGACATGGTCGAAGGCAAAGAAATTGTAATTGTTAGCGAAGATTTTGATAATAAAAGTTATGTGATGCTTAACCTTTTTGACTCCGAAGATAATACTGTGAAATTTGAAATAAATAAACCAAATATTTTAAATCAAAATCTTGAAATTTCTGACGAAATTCTTTTAATGGGAGGTACAAAAATTGATGTTGCTGAAATTTATTTAAAATCACAACATACTTTACGTGCAATGGAGCTTAAAATGGATAGTTTTTTATTAAAACTTGATAGTTTACAAACCAAAATAAATGAAAGTAATTTACAGGTTCAATCACAAAATAATCTTATAGATAAACAAGTTTTTTTAATAGATAGTCAACAAGTATTTTACAATAAATTATTAAATAAAATAAAGGAAGATAGGGTTTTTATAACAAAACAAGCTGAGTTATTAAATAATCAAAAGTATAATCTTAAAATACTTAAAGATAGTTTATTGTCTAATAAAGATATTTTGTCAGAACAGAGATTAAAAATAGTAAATAGTAAGTCAGTTTTAGATCAAAAAATTTCAGAAATAGATAGCGTAAATAAAGAAATTGAAAGTAGAAATTTGCTTTTGCATGACAAAGATTCATTAATTGAAAAGCAACGCCAAATATTATATTTGTTTGGAATTATTATATTTATAGTTGTGCTTTTTGTTTTTTTTTCAGTTGTTTGGATAAGACAAATCCGCAAAAAAAACCAGAAATTATTTGAGCAACGACAAAAAATTCATCAAATAAATTCAAAATTGATAGAAAACAACGAAGAATTAAAAACAACGCTTGAAGAAATTAAACAGATGCAACAACAGCTTGTTCAATCTGAAAAAATGGCGTCTCTTGGTGTTTTATCAGCCGGAATTGCACATGAAATAAACAATCCCATTAATTTTGTATACGCAGGTATAAATAGTCTTTTGCGTGATTTTCAAGATATTGAGCCAATAATTAACGAAGTAAGTAAGTTAACACCTGAAACAGAAAATTTACCTAAAAAAATTGAAAAAATTATTAAACTAAAAGAAGAAAATTATTTTGATGAAGCATTTGAAGCTATTCCGGCAATAATTTCCGACATTAAATTAGGCGCAGATAGAACAGCAGAAATAATAAAAGGATTGAGAAGTTTTTCCCGTACAGAAAAAGGTGAACTTCAACTTTTTGACCTCCGCGAAGGAATTGATGTTGCTTTGTTGTTGCTGAAAAATAAATATAAAAATCATATTGAAATTATTCGCGATTTTGACGAAAATATAACGGAGTTTTTGTGTTACCCTGGCAAGATTAATCAAGTACTGTTAAATATTATTTCAAATGCTATTGATGCAATAGAAGAAAAAGGTACAATTACTATCACAACTAAAAAATCGGGAGAAAATATATTATTTAAAGTAAAAGATGACGGAGTAGGAATGAGTAAAGAAGTAAAAGAGCGAATATTTGACCCTTTTTTTACTACAAAATCAGTTGGAAAAGGAACGGGATTAGGGCTTTCGATAACTTATGGAATAATACAAGAACACAACGGAAGTATTAAAATTATCTCAGAGCTTGGATTAGGAAGCGAATTTTTAGTAACTTTACCAACAAATATAAAGTGATGGTAAAAAAAATAATTATTTCAGTTTATTTAAAAACCATTGAAATATGAAGATTTTAAGGAGATTATTATTAATTCAGTAAATAAAAAAACATGAATAAATTTTCATTATTATATGTTGACGATGAAGAAAGTAATTTGAGAATATTTAAAGATACTTTTCGTCGAAAATTTAATGTTTATACTGCTATTTCTGCAAAAGAAGGAATGAAAATTCTTGATGAAAATCAAATTGATTTAGTGCTTAGTGATCAAAGAATGCCCGAAATGAGCGGAGTTGAATTTTTGAAATACACTTTGGACAAATATCCTGAACCAAATAGAATTCTAATAACAGGTTATACTGATTTTGGTGCAATAGAAAATGCTATAAATTCTGCCAGAATTTTTCAATATGTTCAAAAGCCATGGGAAGAGAAACATTTGCTAGATATAATTGATGATGCTCTTAATACATACAACTTAGAACGTGAAAATAAAAGACAAAAAGAAGAACTAATAATTGCCAAAGAAAAAGCCGAAAGAAGTGATAAACTTAAAACAGAATTTTTACACAATTTATCTCACGAAATTAGAACACCAATGAATGCAATTATTGGTTTTATTGATTTGTTAGATGATGAAAATATTGACGGTGAAACACAGAAACATTATATTAGCATAATAAGACATAGTGGAAATCAGCTACTTAGAGTAATTGACGATATACTCGAAATTTCTGCTTTGGAAACAAAACACGTAAAAGTTATTGAACAAAAAATAAATCTAAATGTGTTTTTTGATGAATTATATTCTATTTTTCAAGGTGAAGCAAATAAAAAAGGGTTAACTTTTGTTTATTCAAAGGGCTTGAGTGATGACCAGAGTAATGTTTATATTGATGAATCAAAATTGAATAAAATACTTGATAACTTATTGATAAACTCATTCAAATACACAAAAACAGGTAAAATAGAATTTGGTTACAAGTTGGTGAATAATAATTTAGAGATATTTGTAGAAGACACAGGAGTTGGAATTGACATATCAAAACAAGCTAAAATATTTGAACGTTTTTCGCAAGAAGAAGAAGAAATAAATTTGGAAATTGGTGGCTTGGGACTTGGATTGTCTATCGCAAAAGAAAATGTTGAATTGATGGGGGGTAAAATATCACTTTTTTCCGAAAAAAATAAAGGTGCAAAGTTTGTTATTTCGTTGCCATATAAAAGGTCAAAAACTGATAATAAAGATAATATCGATAATGAACTGTCTTTTTCGTCTCAAATTCAAACTGTTTTAGTAGCCGAGGATGAGGATTTGAATTTTATGTTTATAAAAGCATTCCTTAAAAAATACAGACCAAATTATAAAATAATTAGAGCAAAAAATGGTCAGGAAGTTTTGGATATTTGCGAAAAATCATATCTTTCTTTAATATTGATGGACCTGAAAATGCCTATAATAGACGGTTACGAAGCTTCCAGAAAGATTAGAGAAAAAAATATAAATGTTCCTATTATTGCTCAAACTGCTTTTTCTACATCAAACGATAAACAAAAAGCAATTGAAGCCGGTTGTAATGCTTTTATTTCAAAACCAATTGACGAACAAGAATTTCTAAATATCTTATCAAGAATTTTTGAAAATTAGTCTACATTTTTGTTTGTTAAAACGTTTTATTTATTTGATTTTTCTTTCTTAAAATCTATTTTATAACTTTTTTAATTAACTTGTAAATTATTGTCAATTAACACTTATTCTGTATCTTTGTTGGAAATAATTTTTAACATAAATATTATGATCACAAAAACAAAAATGCTATTTGTCATCTTGATGACTGTTATTTTATTTGATGGATTTGCTCAAAATAAATCTTGCCCTGTTGTTGGTTTTGATTTAGGTGTTGATTTGATGAGTCGTTATGTTTGGCGAGGAACACAGTTTGGTGGTAACACTCCAAGTATTCAGCCATATACTGCTTTTTCAGTTGGAGGTTTTGAATTTGGCACATGGGCTGCATATTCCCTCGGAGGAGATAATACAGGTCAGGAGTTTGATTTGTCATTGAGTTATACATTTGCAAATGAAATGTTTACTGTTCTGGTTTCAGATTATTATTTCCCTGATAATACTGTTGATTACAACTATTTTGACTATAACCAAGATAATACAGGTCATGTTTTTGAAGGAACATTTTCCTTTAATGGAACCGAAAATTTCCCTTTAACAATACTTGGAGCTGTTAATTTTTACGGAGCAGATCCCGGTAAAATAGAGTCAGATCCTACAAGCCCTGATTTTAATGAACAAATCGGAATTCAATATTCATCATATTTTGAACTTGGTTATTCTGCACAAATTGGCGATGTTGCATTTGAACCTTTTATTGGTGCAACTATTACAGACCCAAAAGAAGAAGATTTGTCTATTGGTTTTGTTGGAGAAGAAGGTTATTACGGAACAGGTCCTGGTGTTGTCAATCTTGGATTTACTGCCTCAAAAGAAATTTCAATAACTGAAAAATTTGCGCTGCCAATTCAGGCTTCTATAATTACAAATCCACAAGCCGAAAAAGTGTTTTTTGTGTTTGGATTTAGTTTTTAAATTATGATTAAAATTAAAACAGGAAAATTGCCAACTAATTTTGTGTTTCTTGGCGGAATTTTATTAATTATTGGAGCTTGGCGGCTATTTTTATATGAATGGTACGGCGCTTTAATAGTGTTGGTTGGCTTATTCCTTTTTCTTATAAATTCAGGTGTTTTGGTAGATTCTTTAAATAAAAAAATGAAAAACTACGTTGGAATGCTTAGTCTTAAATTTGGTAAGTGGACTGATATTAGTTCTTTGAAAATAATTACTGTAACAAAGTCAGTTGAATCCCAGAAAATTAACGTTTTATCAATTAGCAGAACCGAAAAAAATGAAGTTTACAAGATGTTCTTCGAGTTTGAAAATTCCAAAATATTGATTTTAAGGGGCGAGAAGGATTATGTGCAAAATATCGCTAAAAAAATAAAAGCTGAATTTAAAATAAATGATTAAATAATGAATAAAATTGTAATTGGAATTTTAACAGGCATTGTAGCAGGTATTATTGATGTGATTCCGATGATTATTCAGAAACTGACTTGGGATGCAAATATTTCAGCATTTTTGATGTGGATTGTTGTTGGTTTTTTTATTTCAGCTACAGAATTGAAAATTAATTTTATTATAAAAGGAATTTTAATCGCTTTTCTTGTATTGCTTCCAGCATCTGTTATAATCGGGTGGAAAGAGCCAGTTTCTCTTGTGCCTATAGTTATAATGACAACAATTTTAGGTGGTGCGTTAGGCTTTGCAAATCAGAAAATTAAGGGTAAGAAAAATAAAATTTAATAATTTCTGTTAAATAATTTTTTTTGAACAATAAATGTATATCTTTGTGCCCTAAACATTTTTTCCAGGATCGAGTAATATTTACTAAATCATTAGAAATTGTTTAGATCAATTATTCACAATTTATTTATTTTTTATGAACATTTTTGTTGCAAAACTAAATTATGACACTCAGGAACACGAATTACAAGAAGTTTTTGAGCAGTTTGGAGAAGTAAGCTCCGTTAAAATTGTTATTGACAAAGTATCAGGTCGTTCAAAAGGCTTTGGATTTGTTGAAATGGATAACGACGATGAAGCACAATCAGCTATCAACGGTTTAAATGAAACTGAGTTAGGTGGTAGAACTATTGTTGTTAAAGAAGCCAGACCAAAAGAAGAAAGAGGTGGAAACGGCGGAAGACACGGTGGCGATAGAAATAGAAATTTCAATAATCGTTACTAGTATCATAGATAGAAAAAATCATAAAGGTTTCTTGTTTTTCAAGAAACCTTTTTTTTTACCATTTTTTTCTAATTAAATCTACTTTTAGCATTTTCATAATTTCTTCTGTTGATTTGTTGGCGGTTTGAAGTAAAAAAGCATTTATCGTTGACAAAATAGTATTGCCTTCTTGAGGAATAAACGCCCAGCCTTTTATTTCGTTATTGTTGATTAAAATATTATTGGAGACAAAAATAGCGTGAGAATATAATCTCCCGAATTGGCTGTATCTCCTTCCAAGTTCAAAAATGACATTTGAATCAAATTTTGCGGATTCAGAAACAAATTCGGAGTTATTTATTTTTTCTGTTATATCAGATTGTGAAAGTTTATTTTTTAATGTAATGTTAAATCTTACCGAGTGCATTAGTTGACTGGGAGTTGTAATATCCGAAGAGCTGATATCAACTGTTTTGTTTATTGTTTTGAATAAATCTATTACATCAATAGAATGATGTGTGCCAACTTCTGAACTAAGATGCCTGGAAACTACATTTGCACTAACCAATCTGCTGTGATTTCCCAAATCTTCTGAGCGACGTACAATTACAAAATCTGCTTTTTCTAAATTATCTAGATTTTGACCACAAAAAGTTGTTAAAATTGAAGCCAAAGAATGAGTATTACAAGAAACAATATGTGCAAACTTTTGATTTTCAATCTGTTTATCGTTAATCCCGCTCATGAATGGAATACCAAAACCTTTTTCGCTTCCTTGTGCCGAGCAAGCTTTTAGGTTTGTCAATTCAGAGTACAAAAGTTTGTTTTTGTTTCCGTATTTGTTTGTAGTACAGTCGAATATGTAGTCTATTTTATTTTTAATTTCTTCAAAATCAGTGTGATTTTCTGTACTTGAACAGATTATAATTTCTTTTTCGGATAAAATTTCCAAATCAGCTTTATTCCAGTTTGTTGGATTATTTTTAAGGGCAAAAATATTGTCTATACTAAGCTCATTTTTATACAAATGTAAAATATTTAATAGCGTTGTGCCGATATTTCCGATTCCGTTTACTAATATGTTCATAATCAAGTAATTTGAAGATTTTTATAATGTTTTCTAACCGGTTTTGATGTTAAAATTAATGCTTAATTATTTTAATAAAAACAACTTGTTATTTAATAGTTTGTTTCTTTTTGCCTAAAAATGGAATAAAAATCGATTTGGTTAGAATTTTCAAATTTAAACATAAACTTCTATGATTTACATAATATTTGTCATAAAACCAAGATATTTTTACATTGCAAATTTTAGATAATTGAGCCATTCCTGTAATTCCAGGTTTAACTTTCCATCTGTTTTTATAATAATTTGAGTCCCATCTAAGTCTTTTTATATCATATTCGGTCAACGGTCTAGGGCCAACAAGCGACATTTCTCCTTTTATTATGTTAAAAAGTTGAGGTAGCTCATCAATACCAAGTTTGCGTAATATTCTTCCTAAAAAAGTAATCTTTTCATTATCCATAGTTCGGAACTTAAAAATAGTAAACAATTTTTGATTTTTGCCAATTCTCTTTTGTTTAAAAATAACTGGAGTACCCATAAAAACAAATATTATTATAGCAATTATTATAAGGAAAGGCATTAGTATTAAAAATAATATTGAAATAAAAAATCGTTCTAACATAATATTAAAATTGAAAATAAATAAAAGGTGATAAGTGCCAATTTCCAATAAAAAAAATAGACATCAGTAGAAAATAAATAATAATTCCTCTGAAAAATAATGGTTTTGTGTAAAGCCAATTAGATATTTCATTTTTGCTGTCGATAAAATCAATTAAAATATTTGCCAAAATTAAAAGAAAGCAAACAATTAACCATTTTGTGTCAAAAGGAATTGAAAAATCAAATGTTGCCAGATTTCCAATGATTAAAACAGCATCACTAAAAGAATTGGCTCTAAAAAAAATCCAAAGAAAATTTATTAGTATAAAAGTAAAAATAATTCTACTGGTTTTGTAGATTTTATTAGATGTTTTTTTGTCGTTTTTAGCTTTTCTGAATAAAGTTTCTAAAATATAAACAAGAGCATTTAAAAAGCCCCAAGCTATAAAAGTCCAGTTTGCACCGTGCCAGAAACCACTAATTGTAAAAGTTATTAAAATAGCCAATGCCCATTTTGGTAGAGGAAGCTTTTTTCCTCCGAGTGAGATATAAACATAATCTTTGAACCACGTTGACAGAGAAATATGCCATCTTTTCCAGAAATCGTGCAGAGAACTTGCAAAATAAGGTTGCCGAAAATTAATACTTAGTTTTATTCCCATAATTAGAGCTGTTCCTCTTGCTATATTGGTGTATCCGGCAAAATCGTTGTAAATTTGAAAGGCAAAAAATATAGTTGCTATTGCTATACTTAAACCGTGGTAAGATTCCGGATTATTGTAAACAGTATCTACAAAAATGGCAAGATTATCAGCAATTACAACTTTTTGAAAAAAACCTAATGTTATTAAAATCAAGCTTTTACTTACTCTTTCTGCGTCAAATTTAACTTTTTGTTTAAATTGTGGAATAATATTTCCTGCTCTTTCAATTGGACCGGCAACAAGTTGAGGAAAATATGCAACATACAAAGAAAAGTTGATTAAATTATTCTCCGGTTTTATTTTCTTACGATTAATGTCGATTGTATAGCTTATTGTTTGGAAAGTGTAAAATGAAATTCCAACCGGTAACAGTACATTTAGAAGTTTACCGCCATCCTGAGTCAAATTAAATGTTTCCGCAATAAAATTTACGTATTTGAACGTGAAAAGAATTCCAATATTGACTATTAAGCTTAAAGTTAACCACGTTTTGCGTATTTTTTTTTGCTCAGTTTTATCAATTTTTTTTCCGGCAATAAAATCGGTAAGAGTTGATATAATAATAAGAAAAATATATAACGGATTCCACCAAGCGTAAAAGAAATAACTAGCAGCAAGAATAAAATGTCGTCGCAATTTGTGAGGAATAATAAAAAAAAATGAAACAACAACACTAAAAAAAATCAAGAATTCTTGTGAGTTAAATATCATTTGGTTTTTGTTTTAGGTTATCATACAGCCTTTCAGTCATTCAGGCCTCGGTCTTCAGTCCTCAGTCTTTCATTCTTTATTCTATCATTCTATCATTCTATCATTCTATCATTCTATCATTCTATCATTCTATCATTCTATCATTCTATCATTCTATATTCTATCATTCTATCATTCTATC
>JAFGUD010000456.1 GCA_016938685.1 Bacteroidales bacterium
AACAAATTATGACGGACACTATGATGCTCTTTGTTTGTTTGCTCAACAAAATCAGGTGCCAAACTTATTTACTCTTGGTGATAATGAGTTGAGAATTTCAACAAATGCTTTGCCTCTTGATGAAATTGGAAACACTCATTTGCCACTAGGCATTCGTTTATTCCAAAACGGTAATCAAACAATTACTTTTGATGGATTTGAAAGTTTTGATGGTATAAAAATTTTGCTTGAAGATACTTATGAAAACACAATTGTTGATTTGAGAAATGAACATTCTTATACTTTTTATCACAATTCGGGTATTGTAACCGACAGATTTGTTATTCATTTTATTCAAAATAATGCACCTGTGGTGGTTTACCAACTTGACGACATAAATGCGTTGGAAGATGAAGAACTTTTTACAATTTTACCTGAATATTACTTTGAAGATAATGACTTATTCGATAGTTTAATGTTTTCTGTAACATTTGCAGATGACGAAGAATTGCCTGATTGGATTTACTTTGACAATAACGAAATGTCCTTTATAATAAATCCTGCAAACGAAAATGTTGGTGAATATCACTTAAAATTCACAGCTACAGATAATTTTAACGAAACTGCCGAAATTTTGTTTAATTTGAATGTGATAAACGTAAATGATGCTCCGGTTTTAGAAAATAAATTACCTGATGATGAAGCAAATGCTTATGAAAATTGGTCTTACCTAATCCCTGAAAACGCATTTTATGATGTTGATTTAGGAGATATTTTAACATATTCTGCTGAATTAGTTAACGGTATAGAATTACCAATTTGGATGATTTTTGACCCGGTTGAACGCACTTTTAAAGGAAACCCTACTAATACTGATGCCGGGAAATACAAAATAGCTGTTAAATGTACAGACTTATCAGGTGCATTTGTTACCGATGAATTTAATTTAAAAATAAATAAAGTTACCGGAATTGATGAAAACAATGTATCAATTGAGGTTTATCCTAATCCAAGTTCGGGAATGTTTGTAATAAACAGTTACATTGCAGAATACGATTATGAAATTACTGATATTACAGGAAAGGTTGTTTTAAAATCAACATCAGTATCTAACCAAACAAGCATTGACTTATCTTCTTGTGCGTCAGGAACTTACACTATTAGAGTTGACTTTAAGGATAAAAAATCTATTACGAAGTTGATTTCTATTGAATAATTATTTTTACGAATCCAAACAAAAACAGTTGCTAAAATTAGTAACTGTTTTTTTATATATCAAACCCAAAATATATACTAAATTGTAAAAATAATTCCGAGAATTATTTTTTACAAGCAAGTAATGCAGATTGACTTTAAAACAGATTTTAAGAAAATGAAATCAGATTTTTTAAAGCATTTCGATATAATCATCTCAGAATAGCCTGAAATTATTTTATCGTGAAAAATCAATATTCAATTTAGTTAAAATCATTATATGAATAAATAAGCCTATTTGCCTCCCTTTTTACATCAAAAGTTATCTTTCCTTCATCAATCCATTTTATTATTTTTTTGGAATAAGAATTCGCTTCGTCATAAAATATTTCAACAAAATGGTTCTTTTCGTTTTCTGATAATGAAACTATATATTCTTCAACTTTATCAAAGTCATAAGCAGATACAATTCCACATTTATAGGCCATTTCATTGAAAAAAGAATATCTGAAACTCATCTCGTATATTTCATAAATTGCTCGAATAAAACTTTCGTCTTTATTTTTTAAACTTTCAAGAATAAAGATAATCTTTTTTCGCTCATAATCAGACCAATCCAAAAGATATTCAAAAGTATTTATTAAATTCAAATCTGGATATTTTTCAAAATAGTTAAAATTTACAAGATTTAAATAATCTTCTTCCGGCAAATCAGATTCAAGTTGATTAATATTAGAAAGAAACCAATTTTCAAAGTCTCTTATTGTGATTTTTTTATCCCAAAAATCGTAAAGTTTATGAACTAAAATTGTTCTCATTTTTTTAATATTCAAAAGACCTTCCTGTCCAGTCGTCAATTTTTACTTCTATTATTAAAATATTGTCAACAGCAGGTTTTGAGAAAGAAACAGGTTTCTCGGAATAATTTTCCATAAAAATATTCAAAGCCTCTAATTTTTTATCATAATCATCTACAAACTCGGCTTTGCCATTTGCCTGAACACTTCTATATCTCATTCTCCACGAACAACCAACTTCCGGATGTCTGGCAAAAAGATCAGTATCTGCAGTAAAAAAAACACTTACATTGTTGTTCTTCTTCAATATGTCAATTTTCTTTCCAATTTTATCACAATGCAAATAAATAATTTTGTCTTTGTAACCGAAATTCATGCCTATAATATATGGCTTTTCGCCATCGACCATAGCAACATGACAGATTTGACTTTTTTTGATTATTTTTTCGATAGAATCATGGGTGCGAAAAACTCTAATCGCATTATTAGTTGGTTGTAGCATAATTATTTATTTGTATGAAGGACAAGTATTACAATGTTGACTTTTACGTGAAATCCAAAATTTCATTCCAAAAAATATTCCCAAAGAACGAGGATGAATATGATTTAAAGATATTGCAAAATCAGTATATTTGTTTCGTTTCCAGTTAAATTCAGCTTCGGCACTAAGCCATGTTACGTTAAATTGATTTATCCCATAAGAATCAAATATTCCTTCGTCCTGATAATCTGTTACTAATGCCCAAGTTTTTCGATAATGTATTATCGGACCAATACCAAACTGCAAATAATATTTTTTTTCATTAACAACTTTAAAATTTACCAAAACCTGAGAAAAACCGGAATTATAACCAACCTGATCTTTCATGTAACATTGAATAACTTTAACAGAAGTTGTTTCACTTCCAAATATCTCTCCCGCAACCTGAATTCCTGGCTCAAATGTGAGTATCCCATTGGAATCTATAAAATTTGCTTTGTACAAAGGTTTATTCAAATCATTTAGAGGATTTATACCAAAACCTATTAACTTAAAGCTGACATTACTTTGAGAAAAAGCAATATTGACAGCAAAAACAAATGCTATTAAAAATATACGTTTCAAAATCATTTTTTTTAATTCTTAACAAAATTACGAAAAAAGTGTTGAAAATATTGTTCGCTTTTTACTTTTCATTTTTGTTGTTTTACAATAGCCTGAAAATCAAACCATAAACAAATCAACAAAAAAATAACTTCAAAAAATTTGCATTTAATACAAAACCGTATTATATTTGCAGAAAATAATTCAAACACGTAATAAAATGAAAAAAATAAGCTTTTTACTAATAACCATCTTCGCAATACTTTTAATTATAAGTGGTTGCAAAACGACTGAAACACAAATTACAGAATACAGAGATTCTATCTATGTAAGCTCAAATATCAACGAAAAAGAAGCTGCAATTTCTATTTTAAAAGGAGAAAAATTTAATCATCCTACTTTTGTTATTTGGCAAGAAGACATGGAAGGTAATTTTGTACAAACAATTTTTATAACCAAATCTTATGCGAGCGGAGTTTTTGGTCATGGAATGGTTGGCGATTCAATGTGGATGGATAAACCAGGAGAATCAATTCAACCTGCTGCTTTACCATATTGGACTCACAAAAAAGGTCTTATTAACGGTAAAAACCTTGTTCCAACTCCACAAAATCCTTATGTTGACGCATACACAGGTGCAACTCCAACAAATGATTTTGTTTTTGAAACAATTCTTGAAGAAGGTCAATATAAAATTCTTCTGGAAGTTAATCAAACCTGGGATTGGAACAAATTCTGGACAAACAACAAATTTCCCGAAAGTGACGCTTACAAGCATTCTGCTCAACCTTCAATTATTTACGCAGTAACAATAAACTCAGACGACAAGGAATATTTTCTAAATCCAATAGGACACGGTGATCCAAAAGGAGAAAGCGGAAAATTATTCACTGATTTAAGCACATTAACAACTGCAAAAGAAATTTTCAAATCAATAAAAGTCAGTTTTAAATAAAAACCACAAACATTATAAAAAATTATCAAAATGAATCAATATATTCTTTTCATAACTGCCATATTTTTCTCTTTAAATATATTTGCTCAAAGTGGGCAGGTAAAAGGCAAAATAATAGATGCAAGCAACAACGAACCAATTGGTTTTGCAAATGTAATTGTTGAAGGAACTCAAATTTATTCCACATCTGACCTTGATGGAAATTTTATCATTACAGGATTAAATCCGGGCTACATAAAACTTAGAGTTGCTTTTATGGGTTACAAACCTGTACTAAGCGAAGATGTATTAATAAGTAATAGCAAAGTTCCATACATAGAAATCAAAATGACACCATCTGATTATCAAGTAGATAAAGTTGTTGTGTCTGTTGACCCCTTTGAAAAACCAGAAGAAGCTCCTATATCAATGCAAAAAATTGGAATAAAAGAAATTGAAAGTAATCCTGGAAGTAATCGGGATATTTCAAAAGTTATTCAATCGTTTCCGGGCATAGGAAGTACTCCTGCTTTCAGAAATGATGTAATTGTTCGCGGTGGTGGTCCAAGCGAAAGCAGATTTTACCTTGACGGAGTTGAAATTCCTGTTCTTAATCACTTTGCAACACAAGGTGCTTCTGGGGGTCCCGTTGGAATAATAAATGCTGATTTTATTGAATCAGTAAACTACTATTCAGGCTCTTTTCCTGCTGACCGTGGAAATGCATTAAGCGGAATTTTTGAATTTAAACAAAAAGACGGAAACAAAGACAAATTGAGCCTTCAGGCAACACTTGGAGCAAGCGAAACAGCTTTGACTCTTGATGGTCCTTTGGGCGAAAAAACAAGTTATATTTTATCTGTACGAAGAAGTTATTTACAATTCCTTTTTTCTGCAATTGGTCTCCCTTTTTTGCCAACTTTCAACGATTATCAGTTCAAATTAAAAACCAACTTTAACGCACGTAATACCCTAACAATTATTAGTTTGGGCGCTCTAGACAAAATGGTTTTGAATACCGGAATTGAAAATCCTGACCCTTCGCAAGAATATATTTTAGCTCAATTACCTGTAAATAATCAATGGAGTTATGCTTTTGGAGCTGTTTACAGAAATTTTTTCGGTAGTGGTTCAAACACATTTGTTTTCAGTAGAAATATGCTTGACAATACTTTTTTTAAGTATCCCGAAAATGACGAATCAAAAAATAGAATTTTTGATTACAATTCTTCCGAAGCAGAAACAAAATTAAGATATGAGCTAGACCTTCGCAAAAACGGTTTTAAAATAAATGCCGGAATCAACGGAGAATATGCAAAATATTTCAATTCAACTTACCAATTATTATTCATAAATAATCAGGAATTTGACCTTAATTATAATTCAAAGCTTGAATTTATGAAATATGGTGCTTTTGCTCAGGTTTCTAGAAACATATTAAATCAAAAACTACTAGTTTCATTAGGAGTTAGAACAGATGCAAACACTTTTTCCAAAGAAATGGGGAATCCACTCAACCAAATTTCGCCTCGATTAGCTCTTTCTTATACAATAAATGAAGATTTAAGCATAAATGCTGGAGCAGGAAGATATTTTCAACTGCCTGCATACACAACACTTGGATATCGTGATGTTGATAATAATTTAGTTAATACCGCCGCAAAATATATTGGTAACAATCAAGCAAACTTAGGTGTTCAAGCAAAATTTAACAAAAAAATTCTTATTTCTGTTGAAGGTTTTTACAAAGATTATTTTGATTATCCTATTGACACCTTAACAGGAAGCAGCATTGCAAATTCAGGAGCCGGATATAGCAGTATTTCAGGAGCTTCTCCAATTTTTTCAAACGGAACCGGAAGAGCTGTTGGTTTTGAAATTCTTAATCGTATCAAACTTAAAAGTTTCAACTTAATTGCTTCATATACATTTGTAAGAAGCGAATTTACAAACTTAGATGGAGATTTAATTCCTTCATCGTGGGACAGCAAACATCTTTTGACAATTACAGGAAGCAAAGAATTTAAAAAGAACTGGCGAGCAGGTTTCAAATGGCGTTTTGTTGGCGGATTGCCTTACACTCCTTACGATTTGCAATTATCAGCTTTAATACCAGCTTGGGACGCAAACGGACAACCTTATTTGGATTACAGCAAATTAAATTCTGAAAGATTCAAATCTTTTCATCAACTGGATTTAAGAATCGACAAAAACTTTTTCTTTGAAAAATGGAGTTTGATGTTGTACGTTGATATTCAAAATGCTTATAATTTCCAAACAGATTCTCAACCTTATGTTATAAGACAAAAAAATAGCGACGGAACTTTTGCAACTACAGAAGATGGAACAAGTTATATTCTTGAAGAAATTCCAAGTATTTCAGGAACAGTTTTACCAAGTGTTGGTGTTATGATTAAGTTTTAAAAAAAACATTTTATAAGAAACACGAATTATTTCTAATTCGTGTTTTTTTGTGAAAAAATTATTACTTTTATCAATAATTTTAAAATCAAAAAAATGAACATTAAACTTGAAATACCAACTTTAGGAGATGCTAAAATTATTGCCGAATATGCAAATAACCGGAACATTTGGTTAAATGTAACAGACAGCTTTCCGCATCCTTATTTTAAAGAAAATGCAATTGATTTTATAAATATCATTCAACAACAAAATCCTATAACAACATTTAAAGTCTTGAAAGATAAAAAATTTGTTGGTTTTGTGGGATTAATGCTAAAAGAAGGAATTTACTACAAAAATGCAGAAATTGGATATTGGATTGCCGAACCTTTTTGGAGACAAGGTATAGCTACCGAAGCCGTAAATTTAATCCTAAAATTCGCTTTTGAAACTTTCAAAGAAATTGAAAAAATATATGCAAAAGTTTATCACACAAACATTGGTTCAATGAGAGCTTTGGAAAAAAACGGTTTTAAAAAAGAAGCAATCCATAAAAAAGAAGCTTTTAAAGCAGGTGAATTTAAGGATTTGCACTTTTTTTCAATATTCAGAGAAGACTTCAAGTAAATTTATAACATATTTTCCAAATATTTGCTTGTGCCGGAGTAAATAATTTCTTCGATAATTTTTGCTGTAACAGGACCAATTCCATTTATTCCCGAAATTTCTTTTATTGAAAGGTTTTTAATTTCCTGATCAATCTGCGAAATTTTATATGCAGCATATCCATAAGGATTTTGACGATTTTTCAACTTCATAAGATAATCCAAATGTTCTAACATAACTACAACCAAGTCGTTTTTATTCAAAAAATTACGATACAAATATGGCGGAATTCGTTTTGGTATTCTTAATTTGGTTGCTATTGTGTCAAATATCTGACTTGCAGAAGTATAATAATCAGGGTTTACCCCACCCCATTTATCATTATGTTCATAAAGAATATCAAAAGAAGTGCTGAAATCAGGAAAAAATTTATCAACAACGTTCATGAAATAATCTTTCTGCCTGCCTTCTTTCAAGGTCATTGTTCCAAAAATAACAAAGTCTATTCCGGCTTCTTTGCCTTTTCTTAATGTGTCTTCAATCATTTTAGGATTATCGGTAATCATTGGAATAATCGGCATAAGAAACATTCCGCAGGCAATTCCGTTTTGTTTGAACTTTCGGATAGACGCCAATCTTTCGGAGGGACTAGAAACGCCGGGTTCTAATGCTTTGCTAATATTATCACTCGCCGAAGAAAAACTATAACTTACAATTGCTCTACTTTGTTGATTTATCTTTTTTATCAAATCCATATCACGTTCTACAAAAGTTGATTTTGTAAGAATATGAACAGGATAATTAAATTTATGTATCAATTCTAATGTTTTTCTGGCAAGTTCGTATTTTTTCTCAACAGGCTGATAAGAATCGCTAACACCTCCACCAAGCATCATATAGCTTTTTGGCATTGGACTTCTTTTTCTGGCTGGGTCAAGCTCTTTTGTGAGAATTTCAATTGCATTTGTTTTAACTTCAATGTCTTTGCCAAAATCACCTTCAACTCTATACGTTTCAGATCTTCCGTCGCAATAAGCACAATTATGAATACAACCACGATAAAGATTTAAACCATAATGTGTTAAAAACCACGAGTCGATTTTTTTATGCTTACGCAATATAGATTTTGCTTGTGTTTCATTTATCATATTTTCAAATTTTTCAGTCCTCTGTCATTCAGTTATTCAATCATTACTCGTAAACTCGTGAGACCGCTATCGCTAAGTTCTATTATTCTATTATTCTATTATTCTATTATTCAATCATTCTATAATTCTATTATTCTATAATTCTATTATTCTATCATTCAATCATTCAATCATTCTATTATTCTATTATTCTATCATTCGAAAATGAACTCTTTTTTTGTATTTATATTCATCTACTCCCAACAAATCCATAACTCTGTTAGTTTCTGTTTTCACAATATTTCTGCACGCACGATAAGCAATCCAATACGAATTTTTATTGCCACTTTTAACAAGCTTTTCAATAATTTCAAAAACTCTTTCTTTATCTGTTCTAAACCAATCACTTAGACTATTTCCAACAGAAGTACGAGGATATTCTTTTGATTCAGTGTATAAATTTTCCAAAACCTCGAAACAAAAATCAGGATTCTTTTTAAACCACTGATTATCAGCAACAGGACGAAAGGATTCTATTGTAAACCTGCGAAGTAGTTCATTTTCGGATTTTTCACTTTTCAAATACCATTGTCGCAACTCTTGCGGATATTTTTTTATCAATTTTCTAATAAAACCTGCCGAGCATTCACGCATTTCCCAATTTTCATCAGTTGCAGCATTTTCAAAATCAGCTAAAACAACGTCTAAATTTTTTGTTTTTTCTCCGTAAATTGAAATCAATTGAATCGCAAAACTTCTTACAAACTGGTCATTATCAGTATTGTCAAATATTTTTTTTCCAAAACTATAAACATCTATTCCTGATTCTTCAAGCATAGGGTAAATTTCTAATCCCATTTTTTTTATAATGCTGTATCGCCCGTAAGAAATTCGCTTTTTCTCTGGAATATCTTTATGAATTTTCCGAATTATATTTTCAATAGCATTAGCTGTTTTCTCAATTGGTACTTTTCCAATCTCTAAAATAAATTTTTCAATTATTCCTTTGTGATTTTCATTTATGAGTTGAAACATAAAATAGTTGTTATAAATCAATAATATTCAAAAGTTAGCCTCCAAAGATAAAAATAAAACCTTTTTAGTTTAACGAAAAGCATCTTTAAATCTAGAAAATAGACAAAAACCTCTAATTATTTGAAAAAAAACTAAAATCATTATCTTTGTAAATCGTTTTAGATTGATTTTTTTTTGAAATAACTAATTTCAGCCTGCACAAAACTTTCTTTTTCATAAAATGATATCTACAGCAAAAAACGTACAACCTTTTTGTACCATTCAATCTTCTTCTTAATACTCTAATTTTAAAATTCTAATCATGAAAATTCTTTTTACGATTGTAATAGTCACAATTTTGGGAATAACAGGTTTTTCTCAAACAAAAATATTATTTGATGCCACAAAAGCAGAAACAGCAAACAATGCAGATTGGATTATTGACGCAGACAGCTGGAACTTAGGATATTACCCCGAACCTGGCACAGGTGGCAACGAAGCTAATCCTCAACGATACCCTACTCCTGATCAGTCCGGCATTACTTCTTCAACCGGTCAAAATTATTGGACTGGTGCAATTTCAGCTTGGGCTGTTGATGCTGTAAAATTAGGCTACTCAGTTGAAACATTACCTTACTACGAAGAAATAACTTACGGAAATTCATCAAACTCACAAGATTTATCAAATTATGATATTTTTGTTGTTTGTGAACCTAATATATTATTTACTTCTTCTGAAAAAACCGCTATGATGAATTTTGTTCAAAATGGAGGGGGATTATTTATGATTTCAGATCATGACAATTCAGACAGAAACGGCGATGGCTATGATTCTCCTTACATTTGGAATAACTTTATGAATAACAACTCTGTACAAAATAATCCTTTCGGAATTTCTTTCGACTATGAATATTTTTCTGAGGGCACTAACAATATTCCTAGCTTGCCTAATGACCCTCTTTTACATGGAAGCTATGGCGATGTGACAAGAGTTGAATTTTATGGTGGAACATCTATGACTCTAAACACCTCACAAAATTCAACAGTAACAGGAGTTGTTTATATGAATGGAGAGTCAAACACAGGCACAACAGGCGTAATGTGCGCTTATGCAACTTTTGGCAATGGAAAAGTTGTGGCTTTGGGCGACAGTTCTCCGGCTGATGACGGTTCAGGCGACTCAAACGACAACTTATACGATGGTTGGATTGAAGATGCTTTTGGAAACCACGAAAGACTAATTATGAACGCAACTATTTGGTTAGCAAACGAATCAACAGTTGAAATATCAGAAAAACAAAACACTCAAATGTTAAAACATTACAACCATGAAAATACTTGTTTCTTTTCTCTGGAAACCAATTCTATAACAACGTACAATATTGATTTTTATGATATTACCGGCAAAAAAATCAAGACCTTGAACAATTTAAGCTCTAACGAATCAAACTCAATTGAATTTCAATCAAAAGGAATTTATTTGTACAAAGTTTCAACTGAAAACGGAGAAATAGAAACAGGAAAAATTGGTCTATAAATTATCTATTAAGCTAATAATCAGAATCTAAAAAAAGCAGTCGGCAAATTTGCAAACTGCTTTTTAAACTATTATATCTACTAAAACTGAGAGACGGAAGCAAATGTTCTTTTTACTCCTTTTGAATACTTAACGCTTGGATAACCAAAAGCAACAAAAATTCCTTCTTTACTTTTAAACTTTATTCCGTGTTTTTCTCTGAATTTTCGGGCTTTGCCCCCACTTTGTATAAATGGATGAACAGCGCCAAGCATACATGTTCCTAATCCTAAACTTTCAGCAGCAATCATTGCGTAAGTAGCCACAACAATAGGGTCGGCAGGATCGGCATAAGGCGAAGCATAAAAATACATCAACAACGGAGCATCATAATTAATATAATTATTTCCTTTTTCAAAATCTTCAGTATATGATTTAAACAAGGGTTTTAAAAATCCTCGAAACATTTCGTCATTTTCTTTTCCCCAAAAAGGTCTCATCAATGCCAAAAACCAACCAGAAGACATAAATTTAATATTTTTGCAATAATCAGAAAAATCTTTGGCAAATTCTCGGGACTTCTCTTTTCCTTGAATAATCAAAACATTTACATCAGAAGGAGGCAAGCCCATTGGAGCTGTTTTTGCAGCATTGAGAATTTTTTCAACAATATCTGGTTCAATTTCTTTATCTTTAAATTCTCTGATGCTTCTGCGATGTTGCAAAAGAGAAAATAATTGGTCGTAACTTGCATTATTTTCTTTCGGAGGAAGTTCAAAAACATCACTAGGAGAAAATTCTCTACCATGTATTTCTATTGCTCCAGTGGGACAAATAGCCATACAATGACCACAAGCAATGCAACCAAATACGGATTTTTCAGAAACTGCTACTTTTTTTTCTATTATTTCAAGACTGAAATCTTTGCAAACAGAAACACACAAACCACATCCTTTGCATAAATCTTTGTTAACTTTAATTTCCGCCTTTTCTTTTGCTCTAGTAGTTGGAATTGCCATAAATTAATTTTTTAGAAAAAAAACAAAAAGAATTTAAATGGTGTATAATAAAAACTTTAACCCACATTATTCATGAATTTTATTCAAATCCAATAATATGTGGGTTAACCCCGATTTAGAATAACTCAAATTTGGATGTTTG
>JAFGUD010000059.1 GCA_016938685.1 Bacteroidales bacterium
ATAGCAATAACTGTGCATGCCGGAGATTTTTACGGATATTTTGACGAAAACGGAATTCCGGTTTTTTACAGGACATATACACAAATTGAATTGAGAGAGTTGCTTGATAAACATGGATTTCGGATAATTGAAATTGAACAGAGACAGCCTGTTTATGATTTTGAATTTCAATCAGAAAGAATATATTTGATTGCAGAAAAAATTTAAAAATAATAATAATGCCAGCGGCTAACCATTAAAGTTCTGATGGCATGAACGCCCCTGCATCCCACCCCGCGAAGTAATGAATAAACTGGGAGGGTACCTATCCGGTATTTTTTCATATTATTTGCCAAAATTGTACGTTTTAAACTAATTTTAAGCCATCTGAACCAAACAATTGAAAGAAGCAGCAATGAACCCAAAATGGTAAACCGGAAAGTAAACAAACGGATAGTACTTCAAGATATACGGTTTAGCAGAAGTTTTTAGACCGGCTGTCGCTGGCGGTGGTTGTACAATACGAACGATATACTAAATAACTAATGACAGACCATTTGGAAATAAAAAAATCTCTTTTAAAGATTTATCCATTTTCGGAAGGAAATTTGAACTTATTTTTGAATAAACTGGTTTTTAGAACCCTTAAAAAAAAGGACGTTTTTTTAAGAAAAAATCAAATTTGTAAAGAAATAGCATTTGTTAATAGTGGAAGCTTGCGATTATATACTGAAATTGAACACAGAGAATGGACCATTAATTTTTTTACAGAAAACTGCTGGGTTTCAGATATTGAAAGTCTGTTAATGCAACAACCTTCTAAAAACCAAATAGAAGCGTTGGAAAATTCAAACATTGCCTTGATTACACTAAAAGACATTCACCGACTTATGGACATTCATCCCGGTTTTCGAATGCTAAATGCTCTAATGGCAAATTTTATAATTTCGTCAACTCATATAACAGCAATGATCGCAAAAAGCCCCGACGAACGGTATAAAGACCTTTTATCGAACCATCCGGATTGGGTAAATCGTTTTCCGCAAATGAAAATAGCATCATATTTAGGTATTACGCCTGAAACATTGAGCAGAGTAAGAGCAAGAGTTATTTGATTTCTTGATTACAATCAATTTTAGCCTGGGTTTTTAATGATAACTTTGATGAATTAAAAAGTAAATGAAACAAATTTAATTTAGAATATATGCTTACCGATATCAATCCCAAGTTACCGATGCGCAGCAAAAATATAACAAGAGACTTTTATATAAACAAGTTGGGTTTTCAAGAATTTGGAAGCGCTGATTTTGATGGATACCTAATGGTACAAAAAGATAAAATTCAGATTCACTTTTTCGAGTTTAAAGAGCTTGACCCAAAGGAAAATTATGGGCAGGTTTACATCAGAACCAATGACATTGACAAATTTTACCAATCATTACTAGACAATAAAATTCCTATACATCCCAACGGAGATTTACAAATTAAACCTTGGGGACAAAAAGAAGTATCTATTGTTGATCCGGATAATAATTTGCTGACTTTTGGGCAAAGTATGTGATGATTAATTTATCTGAAACAGGGAAGACAAAAAACAACGGACCGCCAACACCAGTGGCCGTTACACAACTCCATAATTTTGTATAGATTTTGTTTAAAAGCGCTCCTCCCGCGCAAATCTTTTTGTGTGGTCAGTTCCAGGCAATTTGAACGTATCAATCAGATGAAGCCATTGAAAACTGTGCCAATGTTACAGATGATATTTTACAACAAAATGTATTTTTTTAAAAACAATACCCCAAAAAGAGAATGTCATTTTCAATAAAAAATTCACTAATATTGCATCGCTTAAAACAACTGAATTTTGAGAACAATTCTGAAACTTGTAATTACTGCTTAATTAATCTCAGAAAACCACAGGTTAATTTTGGATGATTCGGGAAACTCCTCCCGGACTGGTTTTGTATACAATTTATTTTAAAAGAAATGTCCTGTTCTTAGGACAAATACATTTTGTGTAATTATTAAATCAGAAGAAAATGTTTGACATAAGAAAAATTCAGGAACAAGTTATATTTACTGCTGTAAAAAACGAAAGTAACGGGGAAACAGCAATTCAAATCACAGATAATCAACAGGAAGACAACCCAACCTGGGTGAAAAATACCATGAAACGACTGGACGAAGCATTTGATGCATCAACCGTAAAAAAAAT
>JAFGUD010000457.1 GCA_016938685.1 Bacteroidales bacterium
AAGTCAGACAATCAAAATTTTAGGAGCATTATTAATCCTTAGTATTTTTACAGTTTTGGCTGTTACAATTTATCTTAATCAAAAAAATATCAAAGATGCAACAATAGTTAATATTGCAGGGAAGCAAAGAATGCTTACTCAAAAAATTACAAAAAATATCTTCTATTTGCACCAAATAAAATCTAATGATTTTAGTGAAATAGATAATGCAATCGATGAATTTAATTATGGACTTAATACCCTTAAAAATGGAAACCAACTTCTTAATATTTCAACTCCACCAACCCAAGAGTTAAGTAGTCAAATCTCAAAAGTAGATGTATTATGGACAACTTTTAGAAAAAATACCAATGAATTTAAAACTGCATTACTTGAAAATGATTTACAAAAATTAAATTATTCACTTGAATATATCTCAAAAACCAACAATGTTTTACTTAATGAAGTGGATGAAATTGTAACTCTTTATACCACTCATATTGAAGAAAAAACTGCCTTTATAAAAAACTTTCAGTATGCTGCATTTGGATTTTTATTTGTTTTTGCTTTGTATGCTTTAATTCAACTCAAACAAATAGAAGCTCATGCTAGAGAATTTATGGAAAAATACAAACAAATAGGCGATGCAGATATCAATGACCTTTCTTTAATACAAGTTGACACAGAAAAAGAATTCGTAGAAATGGCTCACGGGATGAACTGTTTTATCAATAAAGTCAATTCAGTTATGAATTATTCCCAAACAGCTCTTGAGCAATCACAATTAGCTTCAAAAAAACTTGAAAGCCTCACTGAAGAATTTGGAGATATTATTGATGAACTTGAAAATAAATCTGAAATTATGAAACAAATAGATATGAGTGAAGATATTGCCATTGAATCAAGTGAAAATCTTTTAAAAACGACTAAAAAACTCAATGATCTTAAAAAACAACTTGATACTTTGTTACAAAACTGTCAACAACCTAAAAGTGAATAAAATATGAAACTCTTGCTTATTGCAATTTTGTCATTTTCATTTTTATTTGGAGAAAAAACCATGAATATATATGATATAGAAGTCAAGGACATTAATGGCAAGGTTTTTACCTTAGAGCAATACCAAAACAAAGTGATGCTGATTGTGAATGTAGCTAGCAAATGTGGCTTTACAAATCAATATGAAGGGTTAGAAAAACTCCATGAAAAATACTCAAATCAAGGATTAGCAATCTTAGGTTTTCCATGTAATCAATTTTTGTCTCAAGAACCTGGAACGGAAAAAGAGATTCAAGCATTCTGCACTCTTAATTTTGGAGTTAAATTTGATATGTTTAGCAAAATTGATGTAAATGGAGAAAATACCCATGCTTTGTACAAATATCTCAAAGAAAACTCAAAAGGTATATTAGGTACCGATGCAATTAAATGGAATTTTACAAAATTTTTAATAGATAAAAATGGTAAAGTAATCAAACGCTATGCCCCAAGCACAAAGCCTAGTGAAATTGAAAGTGATATTGTGAGTTTATTAAAATAAATGGTGGAGGTGTGGAGAATCGAACTCCAGTCCTAAAACCACTACTACCTACGTCTACATGTTTAGCAAAGTTGTAAAATTTCACTTC
>JAFGUD010000458.1 GCA_016938685.1 Bacteroidales bacterium
CAGGTATGAAATCCAATTGAGAAATTATATTATAATACATTTACTTCGTAAATATATTATAATAAATATGGCCTCGACGGGATTCGAACCCGCGACACCTGGATTAAGAGTCCAGTGCTCTGACCAGACTGAGCTACGAAGCCATTAGAATAACCGGTCGATGTTTTAGAAAGATTATTTTCGTTTAAAAAAGTTCTGATTTTTTTATTTTGAAGAAATTGTTAATGGTTTTAAAGAATGTCAATTATCTGTATTCTCTTCTTGTATGTCCGCATTTTACACATTTAAAGAATGTCGTTGGTGGTTCGTCAGAGGCTCTGGTTTGCATTACCCATGTGTAGCATTTTCCATGACCGCATTCTGGGCAGGTTTCTTTTACAACGGGGTTTGTGTTTCCAGATTCTTTTATTATCGGAATATCCATTGGTTTTTCGATTTTTTCAGATGTTGAGAGGCTAACTACTCCCTTTTTTACGTAACCACATCTAGGGCATGCACTATTTTTTACTTTTGCCATTAATACGGCACCACATTTTGGACAGAATTCCATAGTTAGTCAAATGAGTTTTGCCTTTATAAGTTTTATGCAAGATTTGGTGTTTTGTGGGATTCAATTTTCTTCACAAAATCCTCTTTCTTGTGGATTTCTTAGTGCTTCAAAGAATATTAGCTTTCCCCATCCTAGAAATGGTGCTATGTTTGCTTGTGCTTTTCCTAATATCTGAGTTTCTGAGATTTTCTTTTCGAATTCTATTTGTCCGTTGTTGTTGTCTCCAATTGTTGAAAAATAGTATTTCCCATTTTCTTGTGTTATGTTTATTACTCTGTGTATTATTGGATTTCTGTAATTTGCATTGAATATTATTACGTCGCCGATTTCTATTTTTTTAGGTTCTGCTCCGGTTATAAATAAAATATCTCCTTTGTTGAAGCCTTTTTGAAATGGAAAGTTTGTCCAATCTTTTTCGGAAATTTTTAGTTTGAAATATTTCATGTCATGATTTTGCCACCAATCATCAAAATTTGATAATAAGTTATTGTCGTGATACATAGAGCATGACTCTACAATTACTAGTGGTAGTTGCGTTCCTGTTGCTAGACTCATTAGGGGGAAAAATACAAATTTTATTATAACGAATAGGAAGGCTAGTGAAGTAATCCATCCTTTAAGGGAGTCGTCTTTCCAGACTATGAACCAGAATTTTTTTAGAAATTTTTTAAATTTGGAGTCGTCTTTTTTTATTCCGTATTTATCTTTTTTTAGAATTGGTTCCTCTTTTACTCTTTTTTTCATTATGAAAAAAGTTATTATTTATATAAAAAGGTTTGCTGAATTTTTGGATATTTTTTTAAGTATAGGAATTTTATTTTTTTTATGAATAGGAGAAGTTTTTTGGAAAAATTGTCTGTTGGGGGGATGGGTTTTTGTTTAGGATTTTCAGATATTTTTGATAGTTCGTATTTTTTTAGGGTTTCGAAAATTTATGATTCTGTTGTAAAGGATTATTCTGTTGATTTCGGAGATCGTGTTCTTATTTTAGATGGCTCTAAGAATAAAATGTATTTGGTTCGTAAGGGTTTGGATAAATTGTTTATTGATGGTGATTATTTGGTTTCTACGGCGAAAAATGGATTTGGAAATTCGGATGGTAGCGAGAAAACTCCGAGGGGGGTTCATAGGATAATTCAGAAGATTGGTGATGATGAACTTTCTGGAACTGTTTTTGTTGGGGGGAAGAGTTTGGGTAGGATTGCTAAAATCACGAAGGATGATAATGATTTGAATAAATCGTATATTACTAGTCGGATTTTGAGGTTGGGTGGGGTTGAGGAATCGAATTTGAATACTAGTAAACGTGGAATTTTTATTCATGGGACTTCTCGTGAGGGCTCTTTGGGAAAGTCGTATTCACATGGTTGTATAAGGATGGGAAATTCGGATATAATTAGTCTTTATGATTTGGTTGATGTTGGGACATATTTGAATATTCTTGAGAAGATATAAATTTAAATTTTATATATGTGAATATCGTTTTCTGTTTTCGTTTTTTTGATGTTTGGAAATTGCCAATGATTTGAAATTATTGTTGTATTTTTTTTGCATTCTTTTTTTATTTTATTTTCTATTTTTTTCATGAGTGTTTTGTATTGAAATATTATGATTGTGTCGAAATTTTTTAGATTTTGTTTCCAGAAGTTTTTTTGTTTAAATTCTAAATTTTGTATTTTTCTTGATTTTATTTTTGATTTTATAGTTAGAATAGGGTTGATTTCATATCCTGTGAATTTTGAATTTGGAAATTCTTTTGCAAGATGGATTAGAATTGCTCCGTTTCCAGATCCAAGATCGCATGCGTTTATGTTTGTGTTTTTTTGTCGGATTATTTTTTTTATTGTTTTTATTTTTTTGTTTGTGGTTTTTTCGTAGTGGATTCCAGAATATAATAATGGGAGGATATATAGGCAGAATAATGGTATAAGTATTATTAGGAGAATTAGAAAGATTGTTAGTAATATCATATTTGTTTTAGGTGGTTGTGTTTTATAAGAAGATTGGCTTAACAAGGGGTTAATAAAATTGTTTGGTTCGTGATTTTTTAAATTTATTCTGCGCGTGAATTTTATTAAATTCTAATGTTATGTGTTTTTTGTAAGAAAAAATGTTGAGGTGAAGTGTGGATTGGGTGTGGTGCAGATTATCTAAATAAAAGAAGGGGGTTGGTATTGGGTGTGTAATTGAAAGAGAATGTTTTATTCTATATATATTTATAAATTTTACGACAATCCAGTGATGAAACGACAGCGTGTCGTAAATTGCACTTCAAAACGACTTTCTCTAAAAGGAAGTGGTAAAAGTGCAAAAATATGAGAAAACCCCAAATAAAACCCCTGAAAAAGCTGTTTGTTACCAAAATGAGCTTTTCTTAATTAAATGGGCTTTAGAAGTCTGTAACCAAGAATATAATGGAAATTTACGCTGTTTCTTGACAAATTTCGCCAATCCAACACAGGAAACAGGAATCAAAGAGGGCTGTGGGGGTGGTCTTCTTTGATTCTTCTTTCTTCTTGTCATGGAGTTAGAAGACTAATCAATTTTCCAGAATTAAGAGACTTCTGTTTAACCTACTATCAAAACAGAAAACACTCTCAAAAAATCCCTAAAAATCATACTCAAGAAATCCAAATTTCACTTAATAAGTGGAGTTAATAAGAAAATCAGGACTTAATGATATGTATTCGAAAATGTAGCGGATACATACCCAAAGAGAGCAAAAAAGTAGTTACTTGAGATTTAAGTTAGAGTTAAGTCTCTTAAAAAGTAGTTGTTTGCGTAGCTGTTTGCTCAAAAGTTCTGAAAAAATAATCAAAGTTAGTAACACCATAAGGTTTGGGTTTCTTGTTATTAAGTGGAGTTATTAAGACAAAAAGAGGTAAAAAATGGGCAAACCAAAGAAGTATGCAATCAAAACCATAAACTTTGGGGAAAATGGACACCCTGCAAGAATTTTGGTAGAGCAATATATCAAACTACATGGAAAAAATGCACTCTCTCAACTCATAAGGCGTTTAGTAGTCATCTATCTCATGGATAAACCCGAATACAAAGACTGGAAAGCACAGCTTTTGATTCACGAAAGAAAAGAAATAGGCAAAAATGTAGCGTCAAAAATGCAAAGGCGTTGCCAAATAGACGAGGAACTAAGAGAGATGGGTATAGACCCTGATGACATTTTCTAAAAAAAAATACGAGGTGTAAAAAAAATGAATGAAGAACAAAACAACCAACCAAAACAAGAAGTGCAACCAACAACAAGCCAAAGCGGTATAAGTCTTGAAAATCTTGACAAAAGACTTCAAGCAATCGAGCAAGTGCTAAAAAAAGAAAACAAAATTTGATGCCATCAATTTGATGGCTCTTATTATTTTTTTAATTGAAAAATGAAAAAATGTCTATCATGCCAAAAACACAGAACAATGAGAAGACAAAAGGGAATATGGCTTTGTAAAGAGTGCATAAAAGACCCTTATGTCAAAGCAATTCTCAACAATGAAGCATATAGTCAATTAACCAAAAAAGAACTATTAAGGGGGCTAAAAAAATGAGCAAAGAATATCAAAAATTTAAATGTGTAAATTGCGAACACGAATTTATCAGCGGAGCAAAAAAACCAAGATGTAGCAAATGCTTTTCAACAAGAATAAACAAAATATCAGCTTTCACACTTGAAAAAGAAATGCGACCACAAACACCAACAAAAGAAGAACCAAAACCAATAAACAAACCAATAGAACAAAAAACAATGCCAATGCCAAAGCAAGAAAAGAAAAACGATTTTCTTGATGACTTTGATTTTTAGGAGTTGATAAAAATGAAAACAGAAGAATTTGAAACTCCAAAAATTGAGATGGAAGAGCAAGAAAGCCAAATACTAAAAGAGCCAATAGAAGAAGAACCACAAGCAGAAGAAACAACCCTTGAAGAGCCAAGAATAACAGGACAAAGTGAAGAATACAAAACATTTGCTAAAACAATCCACACAATAATATTTTCTGTTGTCAAAATGCAAGTAGAAGAAGATAAAAGAGAACTTCTTGACGAATCAGGAGCAAGAATTATGCAAAAATGGGATAAATGGCAATTCGTAGAAAAATATGGAGCAGAAGCAACCTACTTAATGCTTTGGGGCGACATCCTGCAAGTAAATTTCTTTAGCAAAAAAGCACAAGAAACAAGCGAAGAAAAAGAAGAGAAATTCATACCAATAGAAAACGACCACACACCACAACCAAAAACAGAAAACCAACCAGCAGACTTTACGCAAACATTAGCGAGGTTATGAAAATGGAATATAAACAACGATTGCTAAAAGTCTATTATGAAATAGAAGAACTAATCAAAAAACACGAATTAGGGAAAATAAGCATAATGGGAATACCAATTAATGCTACTGATTACCTACTTAAAAAAATGCCAGAACTATATTATTTTGCTAAAGAAAACGAAGAAAAAACAAAAGAAACACTAAAAACAATACAAGAAAAAATAAACTTCTTGCTTAATGAAAATGATAAAAATAAAAACCAATCAAAGAATATTCATAACAGGCAAAACCCAAAGCGGAAAAACCAACTTTGCGAAATATCTCATAAGACAGCTTAAAAACTATATCATATACGATATAAAAAGAGAATATTCAAGCTTTGGAATAGTCGTGCATACAAAAAAAGAGTTTCTAATCTCACTAAAAAGAGGATACTCTCAAATAGTCATACAACCAAACGATTTAAGCAAAGAAAACTTTAACGAAATATGCCAAATAATATTTCAAAAACTAACAAACATAATGCTAATAGTGGACGAAGTGCATAAATTCTGCACAAAATCAAGCATACCATACTACTTAAACGCAATAGTAACCGTAGGAGCAAGTCTTGGCATAGGATTTATGGGAATAAGCCAAAGATGTGCAAATGTGCATAACGACATATTAGCAAGTAGCGAATACATAATAAGCTTTTACCAATTCTTAGACAACGACATAAACAAACTAAAAGAATTTTTAGGAACAGAAGCAGAAAAACTCAAAGACATAGAATATTATTATTTCCTAATGTTCTCAATATTCGACAAAAAAATAAAATTTTACAAACCAATCAAGAAGATTTAGCTTATTTATTATAATTATATGATTGCTTAATTAAATCAAACAAATTTTCCAATTCATCATTTTTAGTTATTTTGACTTCATAGTCTCCATTACCCCAATGACCTATTTTTTTGGGTTTTGTTAAATCTCTTGAAATATTATTTTTATCATTTAATTTGCCACTTGGAACATTAATAAAAACTTTCAAAGAGTCTTTCAATATAACAACATCAGCAATATTTGTCGTTAATTTATACGCAATATATTTGGCTTTTGGCTCTTCTGTTATTGATTCGTCTAATTCTTTAATCCATTCTCTTAATTGAGAAAATAACTCTTTAATTGATTTTGAAGCAGACTTAATATGTGATTCAATAGAATAGTTTTTTTGAAGTGTTGCGATTTCCTTTGCTTTTTTTCCTTTTTCAAAAATCTTAGTTGTTACTATCTTAACTGGCTTTTGATTTTCAGGTTCAACATAAAGAACATTATCGTCATAAACTCTATATTTCAATAATTCAATTTTCATAGGTAAAATTTCGGCAGTATCTAAATCAAATTTATTATAACTTTCAGCAACACAGATTACTCTTGGCGAAGTCCAATCAATATCAATCTTAATATTTTTATTTCTGCAAAGCATTTCAAAATCTGCTTTATGGTCTAAAAGCCACCTTAAATAAGAAAGCCCTTGATTAATCACATTTTCATTAGAATTTAATTTATATTCAATTATAACAGGAGAGCCATTTTTATCAATTCCTAAAGTGTCCATTCTTCCACCAAAACTTGTGGAATACTCACTCGCTAAAAAATCAATATTAAGAATTATGTTTAAATTATCTTCAAAAAGCTTCTGTATCTCTTTTTCTTTATTCAATTTAACAATAGATAATTTTTCAACCTTTGAAGATTTTATTTTAAATAGAGCCATATTCCTTTTATAAAAGGGGTTCATATATAACTTTTTCCATTTTTACGCAATATTTCTGCATTAATGTTTTATGAGCAATTTTTCTATTATTTTGTAGATTAAAGTTTTATGGGGGTTTGATACTATGAAAGCAAAGAGCATTATGATTGTGGCTGTTATTGCTATTGTTGCTGTGGCAGTTGCGAAGAGGATACCGCAAATAAATCAATATTTGTAAAAGGGGGATAAATAAAAATGGTTATGCACAAAAGATTTTTAGGCAGTTTGTCATATTCTGCAAATGGAAAAAGCACTCTTGAAATTCCTAAAGATAGTTTTCTAAAAAAGCTTACTTGTAGGATTAGAGGTCAATGTGATTCAGGGTCAGTAGTTTCTCGAAGCGAAAACAACCCAACAGAATTAATTAAAAGGATGGAAATAGTCGCAAATGGTAAAGACACCATCAAAAGCGTAAGCTTTGCTAATTCTTATATTATGGATAAATACCAAAGCGGAACGACACCCGAAAAAGTGCAAACACCAGCGAGTGCTTCACAGAGCAACCAGTCTTTTAGTGCAACCACTTATATTGATTTTGACCTTGACAGAGATGAACTTGATACCTTACTTCCTGCACAAGAACTTAACACTTTACAGTTAGTTATAACATGGGGTCAAGCAACAGATGTTGATTCAGGAACAGGGTTTAATATTGATTGGGCTTATCTTGATGTAACAGTCGAAGAAGAGGGCAATCCTGAAGAAATGGGTCTTGAAGCTCAAAACATGGGCGTAATCAAAGAGTTTGAAATCGTGCAAGATGTAACAGCGTCAGGAGTGCAAACGATTAAACTTCCTCTTGGAAATGTCTATCAAAAAATATTCCTAAAAGTCGTTGATAATGGAGTTCAAAGCAACACTTTATGCACAGATTTTGAGGTTTTGCTTAATGGACTGCAAACAGTCAGAAAAGAAAGGTTTGACATGAGCAGGGCAGATGACAAAACCGAATACGGTCTTGAAAGTGTTGAGAATGGTGTAACCATGATTGACTTTGATTTGGGCGGAAGTGAGCCGATAGATACAGGCGAAGCGTCAAGTTTTGAGTTAAAAATAAATTGTGGAACACCAACAGGAACAGCCAACATCAGCGTAGTAACTCAAGAACTTATCTTGCCAAATGAGTAAGGGGGTGAGTTACTTTGGTTTGGTTTGATTTTAGCGTCATACCGCCAAAAATAAGTGGTGGCGGTGGCAATAAACCTGTTTTATCTTCTGTTAATTGGACTATGTTAGCAGTAGCTATAATCGGTTTATTGTTTGTGCTAAAGGAGTTTAAAGGGCAAAAATGAGAGGCGTAAAATTCCTTATGTTACTTGTGGGTTTTGTAATGATTGTCATTCCTGAACCTGCAACCACAGGAGCAGGGATTTTGTTAGTTCTCGCAAGTTTCGGGGTGAAAAATTAAGATGGCAAAGAAAAAAAGCAAAAGCAGAAGCTCAATAAAGAGCAGACTTTCAAGCGTAGCAAAAAAAGTCAAAAGTGTAGTCTCAAAACCAAAGACAGTTTCAAAACCTAAAACCACAACAAAGGCAGTGATTAAACCTAAAGCTACTGTCAAGACTTCTGCTCCGAAAACTTCTCGACTTTCAAAAATCAAAAGCGTTGTCAAGAGTGCAGTAACAAAGACAGCGTCTCGATTGAACACAGCAAAAAAGACGATAGGCAAAGCCATGAGCACAGGAGCAAACTATGTCAAGAAAGCAACTTCAAGAGTCGCAACTGCAACAAAGAAAGCGACTAAAGTCATGGGAAAAGGAGCAAGAGCAGTCTATAACACAGTAAGAGGAGCAGGCAAAAGCCTTGCTTCAAAGACAAAGAAATTGGCTTCTACCATTGGAAAGAATGTCAAGAAGACTGCGTCAATTATCGCAAAGCCTGTCATCAGTGCAGGAAAGAAAGCAATCTCACTGCCAAAGAAAGCAGGCGGTTTTATTCTTGGAAGCATAAAGAAACAGGCAACAGAGCTTAAAGAAAAAGGAGTCGTCGGCAAAACTATTGATGATTTTACCACTGCCCTATTTGGAGCTCCTAAAGAAGATGTGACGGGAGCTCTAAATATCCCCCAAAAGAAAGCTCCAAACTTTTTGCTACTTGCAGGTCTTGGAGTAGGAATTTACTTTTTGATGAAAAAATGAAAATCAGCCAAATAGCCACAATCATTGGAGTCATTGCAGGAGTCATCACTATCCTGAATTTTTTAAAGAGGCAATAAGAAAATGGAAGACTATCCCTTACACTTGTTCACACCAACATACAAGCAGTTTTATGCTAATGCGACAGGCAACATAGACTTACAACCGCCTCAAGATGAGTATTACTTCATCAAAGAAATTAATGTAAGCGGAAATGTCCCACTAATAGGGATTTGTTACATGGGCTTAAGCAGTGACTCAACACTCAAAGGGATTAAGTCAGGAAGAATAGACAGCTATGGTAGGCTTAAACTTGATTTTCCAATCATGTTGCAGATTGACCCGCAAAAAAAGTTTAGATTTACAGTTTTTATTTCTTCAGGCGATTGTTACGGGGATTATTTGTATATCTCAGTAAAAAAAGATGTCTTTGACAAGCTTAATGCAAACTTGCAGAAGATGTTAATTAATGGGCAAATCTTTGAGGCTTATGATAAGATTGCTCCAATGGGGGTGTTTCCATCATGGCAGAAATAACCAACACAGAAAGCACTCCTGTAAACAGCAGGATTAATGGTCTTGATGTCCATGACATGACAAGGATAAGTATTCCTCAATGGACAAACATAAACGCATACTCATTCGGTGTTACTTGTAAAAAACTGATTCTTTACAACCCTGTCGGATATGGAGACATTCGTTTTTGGGTAGGTGTAAGTCCAAGCACAAACAATTACATGAATCTCAAAGAGGGAGCAAGCATAGAGATTGATTGCAGAGTATCAACGCTTTACAGTTGTGGAATTATCGGCAACGCATACATAGAGGTCATAGTGCTAAAATGAAAATCGCAAAAGCAGTCAGGAAAAACGGGAAAATAACCGTTTATGTAGAGACAGATGAGCCAATGTTTCAAGACATAAATCTTGAGACAAAAGAAGTCATCAAATCAAGCAAAGAAAAAGTAATCA
>JAFGUD010000459.1 GCA_016938685.1 Bacteroidales bacterium
GACCTACCCTACAACTTTGCTGAAAACAGTAACCCTCTAGAAACAACTTGAAATTTCGCCTTGAAAAAATTTTGTTCAAGGGGCCTGCCACTACGGAGTTACAAGGGGTCAAAATTTGTATGGAGAAAAATTTCAAGTTGCTTCTAGAGGGTTGGTGTCTTCAGCAAAGTTGTAGAGTTGGTCAAGGAGATAAGAAATATGCAAAAAAAATGTTCAAGGAGTCTGCCACTGCGGAGTTACGAGGGTCAACACAGCTGTGCTACATTTTTTCCGGAATTATTCTAACACGGGTTGAATTCCATTTGAGCCTCGTAATATTTCGCAGGATTTATAAACTTCTAAGTGTTATTGATAAATAGAAAGAAGATAATTTGTTAAATAGTCAAGAAGAAAAAGAGTCATATTTAGATCAGATGGACATAAAGTTATATGTAAACAATCACAAAGCATTAGAATATAATACATTGGAACATTGTATTAAAAAAATAAAGCATATTTTAATAAACTCAATGTTTTCATATTTATATAAAAGAAACCAATGATTTTCAAAGAGATACATCTAATATCTTTGTTATCAATAAGAACTATTTGTTTTAATGTTTTGTAAACTTGCATTATTGTAAACTCACAAAAAAATGTTGATGCCGTATTACCGGAAAATAAAATAATGGCAAAATTAAATGGAAAAAGTTTTCTATTGCAAGAATGAAATTTTTAATGAAACATTATTCTTCTTTATTTCAGTTATCATTAAATTTTTGTGTTTCTTTTTCAGGAATACCTGAAAAGTTATCAATAAACCTTGTTAATTTTCAGTTGCTTGAAATTTCAGTTTTCATTATTTCAACAAACATACTGTTTGGAGTTTTCCGTGGGTCAGATCCACGGGTTGAACTGTTTGCTTTAACTCTGAGGTGACAACAAGTGTTTCATTGTCTTTAAATCTCTTTCAGCAAACATTAAAATTCATCTGTAATATCTTAATTATTCAATAGATTTTCACCTATTACTGACACCAACCTGGCGTCATTCAACAAGTATCGATTTTGCGTCCACAACAAAGTTCTTAATTGCCCACCACGATCACAAAAATGCACTTGTGTCTATCTATGCATTCGTCAATCGTCTATCGATAAAAAAAAAATCCTTACGCAATGCAATTTATAATCGTCTATTGAAGCCCTCACTCGCCGATTATCCTCTGACTTGTGAACAAGTGAAAAAAATTAAGCTCAAAAATTTAAAGAGAAATAAAAATAAATTATCAACATACACAAAAAGGATATCCTAAAAATAAAAATAAAAGTTTTTTTTAAACAAATAAAAGCATTCGAAAAAAAAAGCAATTAAAAATTACAAAAATGATGAAAAAAGTGATTGTGATATGTGTGGTGCTTGGATCTATCAGCGGATTTCTTTTGGTGGAAGAAGATAAAAGCATCGAAAAGTTTTCGACTTTCGTGGAAAATTTGGTGGA
>JAFGUD010000460.1 GCA_016938685.1 Bacteroidales bacterium
AATGGGTTATGATTAAACACGAACATAAAAATCATCTTATCTATCAAGGTGATGCAGTAGAAATACTTGAAAATGAAATTAAAGACTCAAGTATTGATTTAATTTTTGTTGACCCACCATATAACATTGGAAAAGATTTTAATGGGTTAAAGGACAAATGGGCAACTGATGAACTATATATAGAATGGTGCTATAAATGGATAAGTCTTTGCCTAAAAAAACTAAAACCAACAGGCAGTTTTTATGTAATGACTTCAACTCAATTCATGCCGTATTTTGATATTTTTTTACGAGATAAAATTGAAATATTATCAAGAATTGTTTGGTCTTATGATAGTTCTGGAGTTCAGGCAAAAAAATTCTATGGTTCAATGTATGAACCGATTTTGTTTTGCGTAAAGGATAAAAACAACTACACATTTAATTCAAATGATATTTTAGTTGAAGCAAAGACAGGTGCCAAGAGGAATCTAATTGATTATAGAAAAAATCCACCGCAACCATACAGTAATGAAAAAGTTCCTGGAAATGTTTGGAATTTTCCTCGTGTTAGATATAGGATGGATGAATATGAAAATCATCCCACTCAAAAACCTGTTGCTCTGCTCGAAAGAATAATAAAGGCGAGTTCAAATGAGGGGGACACAATACTAGACCCTTTTTCAGGTACGTTTACAACTTCATTCGTTGCTAAAAAGCTGAAACGGAAATCAATCGGAATTGAAATCAACGAAGAATTTACTAAAATTGGTCTAAGAAGAGTTCAAGAATTAGGGGAACATAACGGTGAAAAATTATATCGCGAACCAAAAATCTATGAAATAAAAAACTTTCAACAGCAAACTTTATTCGAGCCTAAAATATGAAACACGCATTTACTGATAAAATTATCGAGATTCTTAATAAACATTTCGATAATGAAGGTGAACAAATCTTCCAAAATAGCGAACTGCTTAAATACTTGAACTACAAAACAAAATCCGCAAACAGAGGCTCAAAATCAAGAGGTAGTTTTGGAGCAATTTACTCTATTTATACATTGGTCGAAGACTATTGTAAAAGCAACTATCAAAATCGAGACGATTATAACAAATATGAAGGTGCTACCCAAAACAATTTGATAAATCGACAAAGAGAACTTCCTTTCGGTAGAAAACTTCAAAATCATTATTTTCAGAATAGAACAAATTCTGAGTATCGTAAACTTTCTCCATTGTCTGAATTTGATAGGATTATAATACATGACCAGCAAAATTCTAAGTACTGGATTAACGAAAATCTTTTGAAAATAAAATTAGGAAAACATAGATTCAATATTGCTGAGGCAGTAATTGACATTGTTAATGCCTACATTGATACAAAACGAAGCGCGTTTGATAATTTTATTGAAACTTGTCAAAAGTTAATCAGCATTGAAAATGAGCAGCCTCAGGAAATAAAAACTTTTATTTTAGGTTTACTTGAGCCAAATATTGATGCTAGAATATTTGAAATTGTTAGCTATTCAATTTTGAAA
>JAFGUD010000461.1 GCA_016938685.1 Bacteroidales bacterium
ACTTTACCATCGGGAAATCCGTAAAAATTTACCGGTAATGTTGTTGGGAGGTAAGTCATGTGTGTTTTATGAATCAACCTGGGTTTTATTTCCATGTTGCTCCTGTTTTAAGGGTATTAAAATACCTCCCGAAATCTGATAAATTCATTTGTTTGTATTGAATTATAATTAACCGGATTTTCAATTTATAGAAAAAAATAGAAGATTATCAGGCATACATCTTCTTTTTTAGTTTCTTTCCAACTTAACTTACGAGACCAGTTTAAAACTGTAACTTGTTTTTTGTATCATTTTCTTACCAATTTTATTTAAATGCAATTGTGCTTTTGTAAAGGAGTTGAGTTTCCGATATGATTTAATTATTTTAATCTTTATATCAGTTTTTTCCAGTGCCTCTGCAAATTCTTTTACACTTGTTTCCTTATTTTTCAACGTATAAATCTTTCCCAATACAAAGTCATATGTATACTCTTCAAGTATTGCAAATACAAACTCCAATCCTGATTTATTAAAGTTTATCTCATAAAACCGGGCATATATCAGATAAATATTATCGTTGGGCATGCCGTAAAAATAGACGGGTAATGAAGTTTGCAAATGTGTATTATTCGATTTATGCAGTAATCTGTAACAGGATTCCATATTTTGTATTTTTTCGGAACGAAATATACAATTGAAATCAGGAGAAAGAAAGTTTACACAATTAAATTTCAATTAACAATTGATTAACAATCAATCAAATACAAACATTCTTTCGAGCAGTATAAATTTAAATACTTTCTACCATACCCAACAAATTGAAAAAAAAGAGCCACTCTCAATGGAATGGCTCTTTGGCTTTTATTTACTGTGTTTTTTTGTGAGCGTCATAAAATCGCGGTAGGCTTTTATGAGATTAATAAAGTGCAGCAACATGTTTTTAGTTTCGGTTAAGGTATTGAAAAACAGCAATGAATTCCGGGTATTCACCAGTTGTCCCTTGATTCGTTTGATCTGGGCTTTTTCGTAAACTGCCAGCAAATCAACAATTTTATCCCGTTTTTCAATAAGGTCGCCAATCAA
>JAFGUD010000462.1 GCA_016938685.1 Bacteroidales bacterium
AATTCCGCACAGCTTGTCCCGATAAATTTCGGGATCCGGTTCTGTGGGGGGACTGGCAGAGTAATCTGCCGTTCTATCCCGATTATGTATTATTGAAAAAATCAAAAGATAAAAACAAAATTAAGTATCTTTGCAAAAAAAATATCAAATGATTGAAATTGTACAAGAAAATAAAAAATTAAACGGATATAAATTCATTGATTTATTTGCAGGTATTGGTGGTTTTCATTATGCTTTGAAATCTTTTGGAGCGGAATGTGTTTTTGCATCAGAAATTGATAAAAAAGCCGCAGAAATTTACAAAATAAATCACCATTTTCAACCCGAAGGAGATATTACAATAATTAATGAAAAGAAAATCCCTAATCACGATATTTTATGTGGAGGTTTTCCGTGTCAGGCTTTTTCAATTTCGGGAAAACAGAAAGGATTTGATGATACACGTGGAACTTTATTTTTTGATATTGCACGAATTGTAAATTATCATCGTCCGAAAATTTTATTTTTAGAAAATGTTAAAAATTTCGCAAAACACGATGGAGGCAAAACTCTAAAAGTTGTTGAAAAAACTCTTATTGAAATGAACTATTCGGTTCATTATAAAGTTCTAAATACGAGTAGCTTTGGATTACCGCAAAATAGAGAACGTATATATATCATAGCTTTTAACAAAGATATTTTTAATTATACTAATTTTGATTTCCCCTCACAAAACATAATTTCTTCTCTTTCAGATATTCTTGAAGATGAGCCGATAGATGGTAAAATTATTGAAAGAACCGACATAAGTTTCTATAAAACATTCAACCCTGAAAAAAATATTTTTGGCGAAATTGATTTGCCGAACAAGCCTGTTCAGATCGGAAAAGTTAATAAAGGTGGACAGGGAGAAAGAATATATCACCCAAAAGGACACGCAGTTACATTGTCTGCTTATGGAGGTGGTGCGGGTTCAAAAACAGGATTATATAAGATTAACGGTACAATTCGCAAACTTTCGCCAAGAGAATGTGCGAGACTTCAAGGCTATCCTGAAACATTTATTTATCATAGAAGTGTTACAGAGGCTCATAAACAATTTGGTAATAGTGTCTCAATTAATGTTTTACAATATATTGTAAAAGAAATTATTAATACGATTGAAAAAAATGGACAAAAAACAAAAATTAGGCTCAGAAACAGCCAAGCAAGGGTTTCAGAACGAGAAGGATATAGTATCCAAGTTTAATAATTGGAAAACAGATAATAATGCGAAGACTTGGCTTAAAATAATGGGTTATAAACTTGCTGAAATAGAATATGTTGAAGCAATTGTTTTGTCAGGTTATAAAACAGATGTCCAAGTTCAAGTTACAATTAAACTTAAAAAAGCGATAGACGTTGAAAACCTACAAGTAAAATTAGTAAATAACTTGAAAGGATTTAATCAAATTGATAAAAGATGGGTAGATAAGTATGTTGAAATGTGGTCTATACCAGAAAATATTACTGTTTTATTGAAAAAATATACAGGCGAAATATTACCAACTATTAAAAATCCAAAAGATGACAGAAGAACATTTGCAAATGAATTTAGTAATGCGAAGCAAGAGAGTTTACTACGTTGGATTGAAAACAATAAAACTCTAATAGTTAATGATATAATAAAAGGACGAGGGAAATTTTCGGCTGAATGGATGCTTGTTGCTCAAAAAATAGAAGAAAATGCGAAATGGGTTCTAAAACCGATAAATATTGTCGTAAATCACTTTGGAAATGGAGATGTTAAAATAACCAAACAAGGAAATATTAAAATAGGAAACATTACAATGCAAAGAAAGGGTGGAGATAACGGAAGAAAAACAGCCCAAATGTTACAGTTTAAAATAAATCCGGCAGAACTATTTGACGTATAAAAAAATACATAACATTTGCTTAAATTTCATTGCCTTTTTTTTTGCAATTATTCTGATTTGATACAAAAGTGCGGAAAATTGACAATCTGCTTTCAATTTACAAAGTGCGAAAAAATGCAACGAAATTAAGCAGTTCACGTTATGTTTTATTTGCATAATCAACAATTGCAGAAAAGAAAAGAAAAAATAATGAAGGATAAAAAGAAATTATCAGAAAGAGATATTTGCACTAAATTTATTACACCGGCTTTGGAAAGTGCAGGGTGGGATAAAATGACACAATTTAATGAAGAAGTCGGATTGAAAATTACTGACGGAAAAATAATTGTGAAAGGTAAATTGTTTATGCAAACCAAAGCGGTAAGGGCTGATTATGTTCTTTATTATAAGCCCAATATGCCGATTGCAATT
>JAFGUD010000463.1 GCA_016938685.1 Bacteroidales bacterium
AGTTGAGATTTGCAAGGTTGAACCGAAACGGAAACAGGCTCTGCTGAGGAGCAACCTGTCAGGGATAGGTTCTCCCGACGAAGTGTCGAAATATAGCGGGTTGATTTTCTTCCCGCTTTTTTTTGATACTTTTGAGGGCTTATGCCTAAAAAAACCTTACGCTGCATATTCTGTAGGTGTTTTATAGTTTAAACTTTCATGTGGTCGTTCTGTATTATATTCTTCTAACCATTCATCAGTTATAGCTTGTGTATGTTCAATATTTTCAAAAAGATTTGCATCAAGGACATCCTCTCGATATGTTTTATTAAATCTCTCAACAATAGCGTTTTGTTGAGGCTTTCCTTTTTGAATTCTATTCCATGTTATATTATTATCAAACAACCATTTTTGAAATAATTTTGAACGAAATTCCGGACCATTATCTGTTCGTATTGCTTTCGGTTTACCATGCAATTCTATTCGTTCTTCTAAATAATTTATTACAGCTTGTGATGGTAAATTAAAAGCAATTTTAATTCCCATACATTCTCTATTATAATGATCTATTACATTTAATGTCCGTATTCTTCGTCCGTTTAACAAAGCATCACTCATAAAATCTATCGCCCATTCTTCATTCTTATTAAAAGGTATTTCAATTGGATTTGCTGGATTATCTTTTATTCTTTTACGAAATTTTCTACTCAATGTAAAACCATATTTTTCATATACCCTTCGAATTTGGCTTGTGCCTAATTCAGGATTTTTCTTTTGAACTAATCGAGTAATTTTAGTCCTTCCCTTACGTGAATTTCCTAAAACAGATTCAATAGCTATTTTTATTACAATATCTTTCCCCGGCATTTTTCTTTTATAATACAGTCTGGTTCTTGAACAATTCAGAATTTTACACGCCCAAGCAGTACTTATATTATCATATGTTTTTATAAGATAATTTAAGCATTCTTCTTTCTGCTCAGGCGTTAAAACTTTTTTGAAACAATATCTTTTAGTGCTTCATTTTCTAAACTTAAATCTGCAAACATTTTTTTTAATCGTGAATTCTCATATTCAAGCTCTTTGAGTCGTTTTAACTCCTGGATTGTCATGCCCGAATATTTCTTTTTCCAATTAAAAAATGTTGCATCACTTATACCATGTTTGCGGCATATTTCAGCTACTTTTAAACCTTGTTCTTGTTCTTTTAAAATGTTTAAAATCTGTGTTTCTGTAAAAGTAATTTTTTTCATAATCTGTTTCTTTTTAAAAGTTAAAAGTAAAAAATCTATTTTTAACTTGTCTTAAAAAAACAGCCTGGTACC
>JAFGUD010000464.1 GCA_016938685.1 Bacteroidales bacterium
AATTCAGTTTATCGAAAGTGTAACGGGTTAAAAAAATTTGAACCATAAAAAACTCAAAACAATATTAAAGTTTTACTGGTATATGATTAGTGAAAATAAGATAGTTGAAAAATCATCGGCACTGTATGCAAAATACGGAATCAAAGGTGTTAGTGTTGACGATGTTGCGTTTGTATTGGGAATTTCAAAAAAAACCTTGTACGAATATATTGAAAACAAAAATGTGTTGATTCAAAAAGTTGTAGACAACAACCTCTCTACTTTTTTTGATAAAGTTACCGAAAAGGCGGAGGAGGAATCCGATATATTTAAAAGCCTCTGTTTAATTTACCTGAACATTATCCGGGAGGTAAAAAAAATAAACCCGTCGTATATCCACGATTTAAAAAAATACCACCATAAACAATACCGGAAAATTGTGGAATTCAGGGATCATAAGCTTTACAAAACTATTGAGAACTTAATTAACCAGGGAATAAAAACGGGCATATTCAGAAATGACCTGGATATGCAATATGTGTATGTAAACCAAATGTCAAAAGTTTCCATCCTCCTTTTTGATTCGTTTTTTGAATGCAAAGAACAGCCGTCGGTTCAGGACATTTACAAAATGATTTTAAACGATATCAGGGGCATAACCACCCTGAAAGGACACGAGATATTTGACCTGAATTATGATGATCTTCTTCAGCTAAAATAGAAGGTGCTAAAACATGTAAACATTGATTTTGAATGATAAACAATTAAAAATTAGCTTTTATGAGACGAAAACAGATGACTTTCTTTGTTCTGTCGCTGTTTCTTTTTCAGGGAATATTTGCCCAGGAAAAGTTAACGCTGGATATTGAAGGTGCCAAAGAGTACGCTCTGAATTTTAACAAAACAATCAAAAACGCGGGCCTTTCGGTTGTTCAGTCACAGGAACAATTAAAGGCAACCATTGCGACCGGGTTACCGCAGGTGAATGCAACCACCGATTATTCCAACGCTTTGGGAGCTGAAATCAGTATTCAGTTTGATGAAAATGCACCCGCATCAAAAATTCCTATCAAACCTACCAGCAATTTTAATTTGCAGGTTGGCCAGTTAATTTTTAACGGGAGTTATATTGTTGGTATTCAAACGGCAAAATTGTATCAAAAAGTTACAGAAAAAAGCCTTGAAAAAACAGAGCAGGACATTGTGAGCCAAATAGTTGAAAGTTATTATTTGGTGCTGGTTTCAGAAGAATCATTAAAAATTCTGGAGGCCAACATGAAAAACCTGCAGGAAATTTATAAAAAAACCGAACCA
>JAFGUD010000465.1 GCA_016938685.1 Bacteroidales bacterium
CAACATCCATTTCCACCAAGTTACATGCTTGCCTACATAACGCAGCGCCAAAAAATCATAGAGAGACAGAGATAAATACCCAACAACGCATGCAACAACAGCATAAATTAAATTGGTAAAAGGTATGCTCATCAATGCGTGTGCTATGTCAGACAGGGAATTCTGTCGCAACTGCCAGTACAACATACCAACAGCCAGAACAAAAAACAACGGTCCGGCCCAACTTATAATTTTTTTCAAGATTCTTCTGGATTTTACTGACATATCACCCTCTTTGGCAGCAGGAAATTTAGCAATTTTTGAAATAAAAAGCAAATCAAAAAATAACCCGTCCCAAAAATCGGAACGGATTATTTGTTATAATAAAATATTATGATCCATGACTATTTTTTTTTGAAGAATATTCAAATTGTTTTAATAAAAGTTCATCTGCTTCACGTATTGATTCTTCTATTTCAACACGGCTATGAATATTTCCGTTATTTATAAAAGTTTTTTCAGCTTTTGCAAAAGCAACTTTTTTACCACTATTTTTTTGCAATCTTTCTAATACATTACATAAGTTTTTATATTCTTGTGAGATATCAATTAAAAAATCAACTTTGGTATTTGATTGAACTCTCTTGGTTTCATTATCCAGTATTTTCTTAATCTCTGACTTAATTTTCTCTAAAACTGATATTTCATTTTTTTTCAAAAAACTCAAACGTTCTTGCAATCCGTGTGTTTCTGGCCTGCTTTTCTGAAGTTTCAACAAACTTTCTATTTCGGTTTTTATTGACGTTAATTCAATTCGTAAAGATTGTAATTCGGACGACATTTTAATCACCTATTTTATTTTTGTTTTAATGCGCTTAAAAAAGCTCTCAACCTTATTGTATCCTTAAAAGATTCTACAAGTCCGGATTTTTTAGTTTTATTATTAAGCTTTTTTTCACTATTTGATAAATCAGTGAATAATATATCCAATTCTGTTTTTAATTCATAAGCATCATTTTTGACATCTATAAAACCATATTTTGCCAAAGATTTCAAAGAAATTTCAATTTCTGATTTAGACTTATTTAAAATTTCTAAATTTCTTTTATAACGTTCTGACAATTTTATATTTCTAATAAATAATCCAAAATATTTAATAAATGTTATATTTCTTTTGATTATTTCCATTCTTACTTTGATTGTATTGCAAGATTTAACCAAAGATTCTGCGCGAATATCCCCTAATCTATCACGACAATCTGTATTTGTATCTGGTAAAATATGCCCTATACCTTCATAAGCTTTATTTATC
>JAFGUD010000466.1 GCA_016938685.1 Bacteroidales bacterium
AAAAGTATGACAAAAACCTTGACAATGAAATTGGAGGAGGGCTTTTTCTTTTTTGAGTGAAGAAAAAAATAGAATTTACTTTTTTGTGGGGATGCCGGGCCGATGACAATTTGAAATGCCGTCTTTTTTTAGGTCTAGATGCACAATAGTTGAGTTTGGTTTTTCAGTATGCGTCGTGTTTATGACGGTGTGCGTAAGAGTCCTTGGGTATTTCCAGGGTTCTCGTAAATAGGATTATTAAATGGACTCATGTTGGAACCTTCGGTTTAACTCCCAATGACTTATACGTGTTGTTATGAGCTGTAAATATTAGGATACCCATAATCCTATTTTTTTGTCTATTTTCCAGATCTCATTTTCTTTATATATTTTAACAATGTATCCAGCCCCACATAATGGAGCACATATATGTCCAAAGTAAAAAACTGCTCTGTCCATATTTTGATTAAAATAAATCCTGGAAAATACGATGAATCCATATACATCAGGATTGCTACTCCAGAATTCGTCGGCTTTCAAACCTGACTTATATTTTAGTTCAAACCTTCCTGTTTTAGATATTAAATTAATGTCAATGAAGTTGTTTCTTTTTGCCCCTTGAACTAATGAAGTAAAGGCATAACCGTATTTTTGTGCAATTGAATCAGAAGAAAAGTAGGATTTCAGCCAGTCATTTTCAAGATGTGTTGCGGTAGAAATTAATGAGTCATTAATAGCCAAAATGATTTTAAAGCTATCTGATTTAACTTCCTGATATTTTTTGTCAACTTGTTTCTCGTATTCAATATTATTCAAAGAATCTTTAGCATTTAAAGGAGGTGGGGGTGGAGGTGGCAAAAATTGATGATAATAAAATGTATCTTCAATTAACTCCACAAAAACATCATTAATAGCTTTCAACTCAGTTGAAATTTCATTTGGCTGATTTCTTTCGCAACTAGTCAAAAGAATCAAGAATGATATAATTAAAACATTTTTAGTTGTTTTCATTTCCAAATTTTATTGCTCATAACGACTGGTAGTCCATATAGCTATCGGATTAGTCGAGAAGCCAAAGCTCCCGATCCCGAAACTTCGGGACTATTGGATAAGAGACTTTGTTGGCGGCTGCCTTTTATTAAAGTCATTTAGTCTTATTTGTTTTATCATATTTATTTCAGATGGTTTTAAATCCGCAAGTTCTATCAATCTATTCTTTAGTTTTTTATCATGTTGTGAAAATGGATGGTTAACTTTCGATAAACAAAATAATTTAAGTTTTTCAGAAAGAGTAAATGGCAAGTTTTTGATTAGATATTCTAAGGCATCCAAATGACTTATCATATATAATAATCCATCATAATCACACAAGTTATCAATCGGATATTGCTCAATTTTGGTAACAAATGCTTTTAAAAATAAATCCTTATTTACTTCAAATAGTTCTCCAGGTATTCGAACAGTTTCTTTAATCTGATAATCTATGAAATATTTTTTGAGTATAAAATCATCTTGTTCTTCATATTTTCTAATTATTAATGCAATATAATCATGTAAAAAATTATCTGTTGAATCCAGATTAATCAAGTTTTTAGCTTTGTTTTTTATTAATTGAATCTGTTTGTCAGAGCCAAATCTAGAAATTAATTCGCAAGAATAATGCTCAAATGTCTCAAGCTGCAATAGTTCATCTATAAATGCTTCTCTCTTCTTTTGTGTAAAACTTCCAACTTCAGTCAATAAACAACTTAACTCATATCCAAAATCCTTGTCATTACGATGTTTATGTCTAAAATCAGCCCACCAATCTTTAAAGTCTAATTTATCAGTCATAATGTTCGTTTCTGTGTCTTTTTTTAAGGTTGCCGCTAATGGTTCAGGTATGCATAGTGCAGGATTTTGAAACATGTAATTTTCAGTTTAGCACTTATTTTTATCGAAGTAATTAATTTAATATCAATTACATTGCCCGCATTACGTATAGCTTTTATTGGCGGTTCGTAGTTTCGTTTTTAAGTCGTTTTTTAGCTTTAATTTTCAGTTTTTTTTCTTTATAAGCCATCTGCAGAAAACCAATAAAAAAATAAAATCCTGCTATAAATTCATTTTTTAGTAAAGTTTTACATTAGA
>JAFGUD010000467.1 GCA_016938685.1 Bacteroidales bacterium
CGCCAAGCTTGAAAAAAGAACAAAATGAATCAAATTGAAATAAATTGGCAAGGACCATTTACAATTGAAGAAACGGAAAAATTAAATTCTGACATTGATTTTGGAATTTATCAAATTTATGGAACTCATAATATTTTTGGACCAAATTCACTTCTTTACATTGGAAAGGCTTGCGACCAATATTTTTCCACACGAATTTCGCAACACAAAACCTGGTTGGAAAAAGAATTTTCAGAGTTAAAAATTTACATCGGAAGACTTGGTGGAATAAATTTTCGTGAAGACGAGGACTGGACAAAAGATATCGATGAAGCGGAAAGACTTTTAATTTATTATTCTTCACCTCCTTACAATACACAAAATTTGAATGATTATGGACAGGTTGAAAATACACTTGTTTTAAATTTTGGAAAAAAGAATAGAATTCCAATGGAAGTTTCAACGTTTTGGAAAAAGAGTAATTTCTGGAATAAAGAAATTTGGAAAGAATATAAAACAATAAAATAACCTAACTTAAAACATAATAAAATGGCTTTAATTAATTGTCCCGAGTGCGGAAAAGAAATTAGTGACAAGGCTTTAAGTTGCCCAAACTGTGGAAACCCAATGAATCAGACGATAGATGTTATCCAACCCAAAAATGAAGAATTATTAAAATTTCCAGAATTACCAGCAAATCTTGAAATTGGAAAACAAATTGTAAACTGGGGCGGAAATGCTGCGTTTGATGGCGAATACCGCCAAAATGAAAATGTTGTAACAGAAATACCAAGTGGGAAAGTAAAAGTAATTTTGCACACACATGGACTACAAGTAGTTAAAGGATTAACTTTCTATCCTATTCATAACTCGCAAATAATTAGTATAAAACAAACTTCAAGAGACGAATTGATAAGGACTGACAAATCTGTAATTGGAAGGGCTGTGGTTGGTGGACTGGTTTTAGGTCCATTGGGAGCAATTGTTGGAGGAATGTCTGGAATTGGAAGTAAAGAAAAATTGAAAAACAAAAATTATCTTGTTATCAATTTCTGGGACAAAGAAACCAAGGCTGCCCAAACAATATTGGTCAGTGGAGATAAAACGTTAATTAGTGCATTTATCAAAAGACACGAAAAAGAAAAAACAATAAATAAAACCGAAAATCGAGCACCAGAAAAAGACAAAATGCCTGTTTGGGGTATTATTGCAATTATCGTAATTATTGTATCGGTTTTGGTAATAATATTCTCTTGACAAATGAATAAAAGACAGTTGGTAACAACACACAAGTTAACAAAACAGAATACTAATAGATTAATTAAAAAACGAAAATTATGGCACTTAAACCAGGACCAAAAAGGATTGCAAAATCAACAGGAAAACCAGATAGGCGAGCAAGAGACAACAAAGATACGCCCGGAAACACACCATCATTAAAACCACCAAAACGAAATAAAAAATAAGTTCAGCAATGAATATAATGTTTCTTATTCAGCACTATCACCCATAAATTTTAAAAAGATTACTATGCCAAAAAAAGTAATTAATTCAAACCTTTTAGAACATACTGATGATAATGGGCATCTTGTCTATCGGTTAGACAGGAGTAAAAAGACTATTGAATATTTTGTAAAAAAAGACCAGACTCGACAAGGATTTGAGTTTGATAAAATTTATTTCGAGGGATTTGATAAACTTCCAACTGGATTTTATTCTAATGGGTTTGGGATTACTTCAGGTGGCTACCTGCTAAGAGACAAACTTTATAGTAAATTCAAAGATAAGTTCATACTCTTAATTTCGAATAATTCTGTTTCAAAAATTGTAAAAAAGGGAAATAAACACTTGGTTGTTTTAAATTATAAAGACCTTTCTACTTTTCAAGACAGAATTAGAGATATTAAGAAAGACAAAAACAATAAAAATCAGATTGCGGCAGACTTTTATGTAAATAGGTTCTTCCCAAGGCACTTTGAAGAAACAGAAAAAATTGATGATAGTCTATATCAAGAAAATCAAATTGCTCAGATACTTAACAAAGTGGACTTAAAAGAGAATTTATCAAAAGAAGATGCAGAAGCACTTATAAAATTCTACCCTGATTTTCTCGAAATTGCAGGAGCAAAACTTCGTGGAAAGAAAAAATTGATTCAAGTTTCAAAAAACAAAACAGAGACCGAAATAATTTACTTAGAATCCGTTATCAAGGAATTTGAGAAAAAACTAGGTCAAAATCTTGTTGAAAATAAATGGCAAGAATTTTTAAGAGAGTATATTTTATTATTCAATACTAACTATTCTACTTTTATTGAAAAAGCAAGTATTAGTCTTGCAGGAAAGTACCCTGATTTCATGTTAATTGATATTTACAACTTCCTTGACATTTACGAAATAAAGAAACCTTCTACAAATCTATTGAAACATGATTCGAGTAGAGATAACTATTATTGGGATGTGGAACTTTCAAAAGCAATATCTCAAGTTGAGAACTATATTGATGAAATAAGTAAGAATGCTCACTCTTTTCGAGATATAATCAAAAAGAAAAAAGGAATAGAAATTAGAGTAATTAAACCAAGAGCATTTATTATTGCGGGACACAGTAATCAACTTGACAACCAGACAAAAGAAGAAAATTTCAGGTTGCTTAACACTTCCTTGAAAAATGTTGAAGTGATTTTATATGACGAATTACTATCAAGCTTAAATAATTTCTTGGGAAGACTAAAAAACAAATAAGAACCACATGATAAAGCTTATACTATTATTTTTCCTGACTTTGAACCTTATTTCAAATGGCCAAAATTTTGATTCAATGAAAATTGGAGTATAACTCGTCAATAAAAATATATGATGAAAAAACCAGTGGCTAATAAAAGGACTTTGAGCGGTCGGCACGACCCAGCGATTATTTCCCGATGTTTCGGGATTGAACTA
>JAFGUD010000468.1 GCA_016938685.1 Bacteroidales bacterium
AAATTCAGGTGTTTTTCAAACACCCAAATTTGAGTTGTTCTAAGTCGGGGTTAACTGAATTACAGCCCACATTCTAAAGCACATTCATGAAAATTTCATTATTTTTATGAATAATTCAGGTTAAAGTCTTCAACATTTTCTTCGTCTAAGTTTGCAACTTAAACGCTACAATAAAACAAAGTTTAAGATTTTACATTATACTAAATATGAGAAAACTTTTGCTTGTAATTTTTTTATTGTCAATAAGTTTCTGCTTTTCAAATGCACAAAACCTTGAAAAATAAAGCTTACATTGAAATTTTTGCTTTGTACTCGCAATAATTAAAATGTTTGACAAATTTAAAGAATAATAATATTAATAAGCAAATCAGCTTTATATGCAAGAAAAATATTATTACTTTGCAAACTTTTAACTAACTGTTTATGAATACAGAAATATTAAATTTTCTTTCCGAATTGAAGGAAAATAATAACAAAGACTGGTTTGATTCCAACAGAGCGCGTTACAAAGAATTACGTGAGTATTTTATTGACCAAATTGCTATTTTGATAGACAAAGTGGCTGAATTTGATCCAATTGTGAAATTAGAAGATCCACGAAAATCGGTTTTTAGAATCAATCGCGACATCAGATTTTCAAACGACAAAAGTCCGTACAAAACAAATTTTGGTGGTTACATTGTTCCGGGAGGAAAAAAAGGCGGAGGAGCAGGATATTATCTTCATTTTGAACCTAATAGCAGTTTTATTGGAGGAGGAATTTATTGTCCGCCAAATCCTACTTTGAAACGAATTCGTTGGGGAATTTATCAAAATATCGACGAATTTTTGCCAATTATTAGTGAAAAAGAATTTAAAAAAGCATTTGGCGGTATTGTTGGAAGCAAACTTGTTAATCCTCCAAAAGGTTTTGATAAAGATTTTGAACACATTGATTTGTTGAAGTTTAAAGATTATAATGTAATTGTTAATTTTGAGGATAAACAAATTGTTAAAGATGATTTTATAGATAAGGTGGTTGATTATTTTAAAAAAATGATTAGTTTTAATCAATTTTTGAACAAAGTCGTTGAGGAGTAAAACGCTTAAAGAGATATGCAAAACAGAAGAGTTTGCGTGTTAAACCAAAAAAAGTCAAGCCTGATAGTATTTTAGTATTTAAGAATATAACGCAACAAAAAAATGCAATGTAGTGAGATAATAATATGGGTAACAGTAGTTGCAGCATTTGGAATAATTGTAACTGCTTCTAATCAGTTGGCACAAGTTTTTCAGAAGATAAAACTGCCTTTAATAACAGGTTTTATTGTCATTGGAGTTCTTGCAGGTCCTTATGTGCTTAAAATGCTGCCTAAAAATTTGGGAGAATTAGATTTTATTACTGATATTTCTCTCGGGTTTATAGCGTTTGCAGCTGGTGCAGAAATGTATCTGAAAGAGATAAAAGATCGTAGCCGACATATTGCAATAATGACTACTTCGCAAATTGCAATTACATTTTTGGTTAGCATTGTATTATTATATTTTTTTATTGATTTTATTCCTTTTGCCGAAAATTTTTCACAAAAAGTCACTTTTGCTTTTATCCTTCTTACTGCTACAATTTTTATTGCTCCGTCGATCGCCACTGTTATTTCAATGGTTGGAGAGTTGCGAGCAAATGGTCCTTTTACTAAAACAGCTGTTGGTGTTTCAGTTTTTAAAGATATTTTACTGATTATTTTATTTTCAATAACATTTTCAGTCTCTGATATGTTAGTTTCCGGTGCTACTTTGCATTGGTACGAAATTTTTGTTGTTCTGTTGGATTTGTTGTTGAGTATTTTAATTGGAGTTATTTACGGATTAATTTACAAAATAGTATTCAAAATTAAGAAACCGTTTCAGATTGAAATATTATTGTTTTTAATTGTTGGGTGGAGTACATTTTTGCTTTCTGATCTTGTAAAATATTTAACAAATCATTATTTAGGATTTTCAATTCACCTCGAAGCAATATTGATAGGTATTACAGCAAGTTTTTATTTGATAAATTATTCAAATTTTCGTTTAAATGTTCAACGTTTAGTGGAAAAAGTAGGACCTTATATTTATGTGGCTTTTTTTACTTTAGTTGGAGCAGCTCTTTCGCTTGATGCTTTGTTCAAATATTGGCTTATTGCTTTGGTTTTCTTTGCTTTGCGATTGATTTTGATTTTTGGTTCTTCGGTTGTTGGAAGTCTTATTTCTAAAGATTCTGTTAAAGAAACACTTTTAAGTTGGACACCTCATATTGCACAAGCCGGAATTAGCCTTGGCTTGATTACTATTGTTGTTTCAAGTTTTGATGTTTTTGGAGAGGAATTTGCCGCAATTTTAGTAGCAGTTATTGTCCTAAATCAATTTATTGGGCCTCCGTTGATGAAATTTGCAATAATGAAAATCGGCGAAGCTCACGTAAAATCAAAAGAATATGGCTTTGATTATCAGCGAGATGTATTTATAATTGGTTTGGAAGGAAAATCGATTGTACTTGGTAAAACTTTAAAATCTCAGAACTACGAAGTTAAAATAATTACAGATCGGTCAGAATTAGATTCGAGCGATTGTAATGAACTAGAGTTGATTGAAGTTGACGAAATAAATTTGGAAACTCTAAAACAAGTTGGCTTAAAAGCAGCCGATTCTGTGGTTATTTTAAGAGACGAAGAAGAAGCTTACCGTATTTGTGAGTTAATTTATGAAAATTTTGGAACGCCAAATGTAATTGTAAGATTAAACAGCCGAGAAAAAATCATGAATTTTAAAGAATTGGGTGCAATAGTTGTGGAACCAGCATCGGCAATGTTAAATCTTTTGGAACATTTTGTTCGTTCGCCACAGGCAACTTCTATTTTGCTTGGAATGGACGAAACTCAAAACACCGAAGATTTAGAAGTACTAAGCAAAGACGTTCACGGAAGAGCGTTGCGCGACTTGAAAATGCCACTCGGAATTTTGGTTATTTCAATCACCCGAAACGGACAAGTTATGTTACCGCACGGATACACACGACTACGCGTAAAAGACGTTGTAACAGTAGTCGGTTCGCAGGATCAATTAGAAAAAGTAAGAACAAAATTGCAGTATTAGTTAAATGAGAATAGCAAGAAGCAACTTGTATATAAATTATTCAAAGCTGATAATTTAAAAGTTTGATAAAATAATTTGTGTATTTTTGCTGTTAGAAATATTAAGATTTATAAAATTATCTTACTTGAAAAGAAATAAAAAGATATTAGTTTTTGTGTTTAAGGCAATTGTTATTTTGTTGTCTTATGTGTATATTGTTAGTCGGTTGAAAACTTTCGATTTTTCTTCTTTTTTGACGGTTGATTTTATGTTTTTTTATTTGTTATTTGCTGTTTTTATGTTGATGTTACTTAATTGGTCATTAGAAGCATTTAAGTGGCAAACATTGGTAAATAGAGTTGAAAACACAGGCTTTTTTACTTCGTTGAAAAATGTACTTATCGGAATGATTTTTGGGCTTTTTACGCCCAATAGGATAGGAGAGATTGGTGGACGTTCAATATATCTTAAACCCGGTAATAGAGTTAAAGGTGTTGTGGCTGCAAGTATTGGTAGTTATGCTCAAATGACAGTAACGGTTGTTTTGGGTTTGCTTGGTTTTGGAGCAATTCTGTTCTTTTTTGGTGCTTTTGGGCTAGAGGTTAAAAGTTTGAAAATTGTTGGAATTTTACTTTCCGTTTTAGCAATAATTATGTTGTTAGGTTTTTTCAGGCTGGATGTTTTTATCAAAGTTCTGCACTTTTTTCGTGTTCCTTCAAAATTTACTGATAAAATCAGCATATTAAATGAATATTCAAAAGCTTCTTTAGCTAAAATACTAACAATTAGTGTGTTAAGGTATGTGGTTTTTGTGTTTCAATACTACCTTTTGTTGAAATTATTTGGTGTTGAAATTGATTTCTTTATTGCGATTGCAGGAATATTGTCGGTTTTTCTTTTGATGAATTTGTTGCCGAATGTTGTAATTGCCGATTTAGGAATAAGAGGCAGTGTTTCTGTTTTTATACTAGGTCAATTTGCCGAAAATTTACAAGGAATCCTTTCAGCTTCAATACTTTTGTGGATTATTAATATTTTAATTCCTGCTTTGATTGGTCAGGCTTTGTTTCTGAAATCTAAAAGTTCAATTATTAGAAGTTAAGCTAATATTTTTTTTACATTTTGAGTTCTATCTCCAATTCCTAAAAGTAGTCCTTCTACGCTTATATCTTCGTCAATATCTTCCCAGTGCAAGCCAATTCCACCTCCACTAATAATATAATTTTCTCTTTGTTCTGGTGTTGCTTTTAATAATTTTGGGAAATATTGGAATGGAACTCCAAGTTTACGTCCATCAAATAATTCTACCCACATTGTATCAGAATCAAAAGTTATATTTTTTGCTAAAGGTTTAAAGATTAAAGTATTCATTCCATTTTGATATAAAAAAGTTTTTATTTTCTTCGATTATTTTTGAAATCGAATTTAATTTTGATGCTGAATTTTAAGTCATTTATCCTTTAAATATCAGTTTTTTTAACAAAGATAAAAAAATATTGTTACAAATTCAACTTTCAAAAGTTTATTGTTTTGTCTTTTATTTATTTTTTTAGCTTTGCATTTTTAAAAAATTAAGACCACTAGTTGAACTTGTCGTCCGAAAATTAGCTTAAAAACACATTCATAGAAAAATTAAAAACTGTTGGCTGAATGAACAATCCTGAAAAATTCTATTTAGAACAAAAAAATATAGCAGAAAAAAAAGTTGCAGAACTTAAAAAGAAAATAACTCTTTTGAGTTGGGCAAGGGGTTTATCCTTTGTTATTGGTGTTGTAGCAACATATTTTTCTTTTGCTAATTTTACAATAGCGATAAGTATTTTAGTTCTTGTTGTGTCTTTTGCTTTTTTGATATATTTTATAAAATTTTATCTGAAATGTAACGAAGAGCTAAAACATTTTAAAAGAATTATTTTAATAAATGAAAATGAGTTGAAGGCACTTGGCTACGATTTTTCTGTTTTCCATTCTGGCGATGAATTTCAAAAAGCTGCTCACGATTTTAGTTTCGATTTAGATTTGTTTGGGGAAAATTCTGTTTATCAGATGATTAATAGAGCAAATACTGATTTTGGAAAAAATAAAGTTGCCGGATATTTTGAAAATCCATTGCGAGATTCAAATAAAATAATTGAAATACAAAATGCCGTTTCTGAACTTAACTTGTTGAATAAGTGGCAACAAACTTTTTCGGCGAATGCTATGAATGCAAACGAAGAAATAAAAAAAACAAGTTATAATTTACTTACGTTCAGAGAAAAAACGGAAAATAAAAGTGTTGATATTAGTGATTTGAAGTTAGCATCAAATATCGGTGATGTTTTTAGCTCAAATTTCTGGAAATTAATCTTGATTGTTTTACCTTCCATTGTAATTTTGTCTTTGGTTTTAGGAGTTTTAGGAATAGTGCCGGATTCTGTTGTGCTTTTGTTAAGTATTTTTTCGCTTATGGTTGTCGGCTCAAAACTAAAATACATAAATTCAGTTCACAATAAAGTTTCTAAACAGTCAAAAATTTTCAAAAGATATTCTGTTTTGTTGGAAATGATTGAAAAAGAGGATTTTAAATCTGAACTTTTAGTGCAATTACAACAGAAATTAGAAGTTGAACAAAAAAAATCATCAGAAGTTTTGCGTGAATTTTCAAAGCTTTTGAATTCGCTGGATAGTCGTTTAAATATGCTTTTCGGGGTTATTTCAAATTCTATTGTTTTGTGGGATATTCAGGTTGTTCGCAGAATTGAAATTTGGAATAAAAAATATTCGCATAACTTTGATACGTGGTTTGATGTAATTGCAGAATTTGAATTTTTAATTTCTCTTTCAGCATTTGCATACAATAATCCGGAGTTTAAATTTCCAAAAGTTTCCAATGAATTTGCATTTTCAGCAACTGAACTCGGGCATCCTTCAATTCCCAAACAACAAAGAGTTTGCAGCGATTTTGCTATTTCTGAAAAAACTAAAACTTTTATTGTTACCGGTGCAAATATGGCGGGCAAAAGCACATTTTTACGAACAATCGGCGTGAATTTTATTCTTGCTCAAATAGGAAGTGTTGTGTGTGCAAATGAAATGATTTTCAGTCCGATATGTATTCTTACAAGTATCAGAATTACAGATTCTTTGTCGTCAAATGAATCATATTTTTATGCAGAATTGAAGCGTTTGAAATACATTGTAGAGCTCGTAGAATCGGGCGAAGAGGCTTTGGTGATAATTGACGAGATGCTTCGGGGAACAAATTCCGATGACAAACACAGCGGTTCGGAAGGATTACTTAGAAAATTGACAAAACGAAACGTGATAACTTTTCTTGCCACTCATGATGTTGCTTTAGGTAAACTCGAAGACGAATTTCCAGATGAAGTGAGAAATTATTGTTTTGAAGCCGAAATAAAAGATGATGAATTATTTTTTGATTATAAATTGAAAAAAGGCGTTAGTAAAAATCTGAACGCCAGTTTTTTGATGAAGAAGATGAAGATTATTGGTTGATTCTTAGGTTACATTCACAATTCGGATTACAACTTTTCTCAGCGAAGCTAAATCCGAATTAGCGAGTGATGCAAATCAGCTCAAATGTTCTTGTTCTAAAATATTATTTATTTCTTTTAAGTTCTCAGGCAGATAATTGGTCGCAATTTCCCATATTATTTCATAATCAATACCAAAATATTCGTGAGATATTTTATTTCTCAAATAATACATTTCATTCCAAGGAATTACAGGGTATTTATGAATTATTTCAGTAGGTAGATTCTTGGATGCTTCTCCAATAATTTCAAAGTTTCTTATTACTGCGTCAACAGTTTTATAATCTTGTTTGAATTTAGTAAAATTATAACCTTCAATGTATTCTGCAATTCTATTCATAGAGAGTTGAATGTCTTCAAGATACATTATGAAGTTTCTTAGTTTTTTCATTAGATGAACTTTACTTCTTCTAGTATATTGTTAGATATTTGTTTTTTAATGGCATTTTTTGTTACTAAGTCAATTTTTTTATTGAATATTTTTTCTAAATAAATTTCTAAGGATAGGTAAATCCACCCAATTGGTTTTTTAAATTCAACTAGAATATCAATGTCACTATTTTCTGAATAGTTATTTGATGCATAAGAACCGAAAATTCCTATTTTTTTTACAAAATATTTTTCCTCTAATTCGGGTTTAATGCTTTGTAGTTTTTGAATTATATCTTCTTGTGATAACATGTTTTTTTTACAAAAATAACGTTTTATTTAAAAAAAATCAATTCCTGAGGAATCAACGGTTTATTTATGTATTTCAGATAAAGTTGTGCAATTGCTACAACATCATTTTTGCAGTATTTAGAAATTCGTTCAAGGTTTTTTTCTTCCCAGTAAACTTTTCCCACCATACTTCCGTCAATATCGGTTTTCGGTGATGGAATATTAAATATAGTCGTAAGTAAATCTAAAGAAGTCCAATGTTTATAATCGCCGAATTTCCATAATTCTAGAGTGTCCAAATGTCTAATTTCCCAAGGTTTTGCACCGGGAGTATTCAGAATGTCGGCTACTTTTATTCCGTGAATCAACGAACGACGAGCTATGTAGGGGAAATCAAATTCTTTGCCGTTGTGAGCACACAAATAATGTCTTTCAGTGTTGAAATAGCCGTCAAGCAAGCGATTGAATTTTAGTAACACTTCTCTTTCGTTATCACTATAAGCAGATTTGACGAACAAAGCAGTTTTGTCGTTTTTTTTGCGGAAATATCCGAACGAAATTGTGACAATCTTTCCGAATTCTGCATAAATTGCGGCTTTATCGTAAACATCTGCCGGAGTTTGCTCGTCTTTTATTAAATAATTTGCTTTTTTATCCCACAGAGATTTCAATTTATCAGTCATTTGTTCGTAGTTAGGATACTGCGAAACAGTCTCTATATCAAGGAATAAAATTTTTTCTAGATCTATATCTTTTAACATTTACGTAATATTTATGTTTTTTTCAATAATACTTGCCAGTACGTCAATTGCAACGGTATTATTGCCTCCTTCGGGGACTATTAAATCAGCGTATTTTTTTGAAGGTTCAATAAAAAGTTCGTGCATTGGTTTTACTGTTTCGTAATATCTTTTTATAACAAGTTCTATTGTTCTTCCTCGTTCAATAATATCTCTTTGAATAACCCTAATAAGTCTTTCGTCAGCATCGGCATATACAAAAACCTTAATGTCAAATAAATCACGAAGTTGAGGATTTGTAAGTACTAAAATACCTTCTATAATAATAACATCTTTTGGATCAATTGTGTTTGTTTCTTCAGAGCGAGTACACGAAATATACGAGTATATCGGTTCTTCAATAGAATTACCTTTTTTAAGTTCATTTAAATGCTGAACCAGTAATTCAAATTCCAGAGCGTTTGGGTGATCAAAATTGATTTTTTGTCTTTCTTCCAATGGAAGATCTCCGTTGTCTTTGTAATATGAATCCTGTGAAAGTACTGCAACTGATTTTTTGGGGAATCTTTCTATTATTTTACGAACAACTGTTGTTTTTCCTGAACCGGTTCCTCCGGCAATGCCTACTATTAACATGTTTGATTTTTGAGTTTTAGAATTAAGAACAATTATTTTAGAACTAAGAATTTAGAACTTGAAGTTAAGAATGTTGAAATTAATGTAATTGTTTTATGTTTTAAATTTCGTTTTTTTGATGTTTATATATCTGAAAAAAACAAAAAAAGGGCTAAATAGCAATGCTATCAGCCCTAATAGAGTTATTTGTTGCCACTTTTATCCGGAAATGGCGGATTTGGTTTGAGTGCGTCAGGATAAGTTTTGATTTGTTCAAGAATTACTTCTATTGCTTTATCCAATTGGGCGTCTTTACCTTGAAAAACATCAGCGGGGTTGTTCTCAACTTCAATGTCAGGATCAACGCCATAACCTTCGATTACCCATTTAGAGCCGTCTTTGGAGAATTTGCCATATTCAGGTTTTCTTAAATCTCCTCCATCAATAAAAGGTAAAGAACCTCTAATTCCTGTAACTCCTCCCCAAGAACGTTTTCCTATTAAAGTTCCCATTCCGTAATTTTTGAATTGATAAGGAAATAAATCTCCGTCAGATGCAGAATATTCATCTAATAAAAGAACTTTTGGACCAACATGTGTTTTGTCAGGTGTGGGACCTGAATTCGATACGTTTCTCCACATTTCTTGCATTACCATTTCTCTTTTAAGAATTTCGGTAATAATTGGAGAAACATTTCCTCCTCCGTTTCCTCTATCATCAATAATAAGGGCTTTTTTGCGAAACTGTGGGTAAAAATATTCAACAAACATATTCATTCCTTCGCTTGACATATCAGGTATGTGAATATAACCAACTTGTCCGTTTGTTTTTTCGGTAACATAAGCCAGATTATTTTCAACCCATTGATAGTAGTACAAATCGGCTTCTGATTTTAGAGGAACTACTACTACGTTTCGTACACCTGTTTTTGAAGGTGTTGTATTGATAGTTAGTTCTGTTGGTCTGCCGGCAGTATTTACTAATAATTCGTATATGTTTTCAACGGTTTTAGTTTCAATACCATTTATTGCAATAATAAATTCACCAACATTTATATTAATACCTGGTTCAGCAAGAGGAGAATTTCTTGATTGATCCCAACTAGCACCTTTTAAAATTTCGTCAATTTTGAAATATCCCGAGGCGTCTTTTGAGAAAAGTCCTCCGAGTAATCCCATGTATATTTTTTCAGTTTCCGGAACATCGCCTCCACTGACATAAGCATGACCAATACTAAGTTCTCCTATTAATTCACCCATAATGTAATTCAGGTCATTTCGGTGGTTTACATAAGGTAAAAGCACAGCATATTTATTATACATTGAATCCCAGTCAACTCCATGCATGTTTGGATCGTAAAAGAAATCACGCATTTGACGCCATGTTTCATCAAAAATTTGTTTGTATTCCAAATCAAAATCAGTAATGAATTTCATGTCAGAAGTGTTAGCATATTTTATTGATGCAAAATCAATAGCTACAGTTGGGATATCAATAATTGCATATTTCCCGCTTTTCACCAAAATCATTTTATCGCCTTCCCAAGGAATGTGAAAGCTAACACCGGTAGCTAGTTGTGTTTCTTTTTGTTTTTTTAGGTCATACATGTACAAAGTAGACGTTTCTTCTTCATAAGATTGACCTTTGTAATAAATCTTATCGTTTGTGGCATAAACACTCCAGTAATATGCCGGTCTAATTGGCAATGCTATTAATCTGCTACCTATTCCGTCAATATCAATTTTAACAACAATAGTTTCATCTTCTTTTTTCTCTTCATCTTTTGCGTCAGGATTAAAACTTTGAACTTTTGCTAAAGGATTTGGTGTGTCTTTTGAAAGGAGAACAAAGTAAATTTTTTGCATATTATTGTATGCAGTATTCCAATCTAAATCGTTGTACATAGGAGAAAAAGATCTCGCCGAAACAAAAACCAGATATTTTCCGTCTTTTGAAAAAACAGGTCCGGTTGAGGAATACCATCCTGTGGTTACTTCGTGTTTTTGTTTTGTTTGCGTGTCAAAAAGCATAATTTTGTTGTATGCTTCAAAATTTGGCAAAGAATAAGTAATCCATTTGCTGTCGGGTGACCAGTTAAAGCTTCTAATTTCCCAATAGTTGGATTTATCTACTTCAGTAATTATCTTTGAATCAATATCAACATATCTTAATCTCATAAGTTTGTCGCTCCAAAGAATTTTTTTGCTGTCGGGTGACCATTTTATCGGAAATTTATAAGTTTCAGCATTTGCAGTCAGTTGAACTGCTGGTTCAGAGCCATCTGCTTTTTGAATGAAAACTTCAAATTCTCCGGTTTTGTCAGAAAGATATGCAATGTATTTTCCATCTGGAGACCAAACCGCATTTCTTTCATGAACGCCGGGGGTTCTGGTAATGTTTTTTGTGACACCTTCGATTGCAGGAACAATAAAAACATCTCCTCTTCCTGCCAAAAGAATGTAATCTCCTTTTGGGGAAACATCTATTGAGCCAATATTTTTAGAAGCATCAACCATTTTGTTTCTGGTTGACGCAAAGTCGTTGTTTATAAAAATTGAAATTTTGTTTAAAGAACCGTCTTTGATGTTGTAATTGTATATGTAACCTGCATTTTCAAAAACAATATTATCACCGCCAATAGATGGGAATTTTACGTCGTAATCTTTGAAATTAGTTACTTTGGTTATGTTATCTGTTTCTAAATCAAAGGAAAAAATATTCATTGTCCTGTCTCTGTCTGAGGCAAAAAATATTTTACTTTCGTTCCACATCGGGAAAATATCCTGAGCTGGATTTTCAAACAATTTAATTGCTTTTTTTGAGGCAAAATCATATATCCACACATCATCAGCCATTCCTCCTTCGTAGTATTTCCAAGTCCGGAATTCTCTGAATATTTTGTTGAACGCTAAATATTTACCGTCTGGTGAATAAGAACAAAATCCGCCGTCTTCTATTGGTACTTCGGTTGGCATTCCTCCTTCTAGGGGGACAGAATATAGTTGGCCTCTAAAAGAATTGTAAGATTTACATCTTGAACGGAAAATAATATTTTTACTATCAGGTGTCCATGTCATAACAATGTTATTTGGACCCATTCTGTCTCCTACGTCATCTCTGTCGAGAGTAGCAGTGTAAGTGACTCTTTTCGGTACTCCACCGGTTGCCGGGATAACATAAACTTCTGTGTTACCGTCATATTGACCGGTAAAAGCAATATATTTTCCATCGGGAGAAAACTTTGCAAACATTTCGTATCCCGGGTGACTTGTTAATCTTCTGGCAACGCCTCCGTTTATATCAACGATGTATAAATCTCCGGCATAAGAAAAAACAACATTGTTTTCGTGAACATTAGGGAAACGTAATAATCTGGCTTCTTCCTGAGCATTTGCAACATAAGTAAATGAAAGCAAAATCAGAATTAGAAGAATTTGAATTTTTTTTATCATAGCTTATTTTTTGTATTTTAGAATGCAAGATTCAGACCTTTCTTTTAAAAAAGCTCATTTTTTTTAACATTACAAATTTGTGATAAAAATACAATTTTTAAAAATATTTTGTTGAAAATTTTTAGAAAAGTTCTTTGTTGTTTTCAAATATTTTTAAATTTGGGCAAATTAAAAAATAATTCTTATGAGAAAACTGATCTTTTTTGTAGCCGTTTTAATTGTTTCTCTGAACGTTAATGCCCAAAAAATAGGTGTTAAGGGTGGACTTAATTTATCGAATACAGTAACAGATGACCCGAGTGGAACTTATCATTTTAAACCCGGAATTAATGCTTCAATGTTCTTTCAAAAAAGTTTTGTGTCTTTTTTTTCAATAAGACCGGAAATTGGGTACTATCAAAAAGGGGGGAAAAATATTTATTCAACATTCTTAGGAGAAGTAACTAAATTAACAACATTAAATTATTTGCAATTTGGAGTTGATGCTAGATTTAGAGTACCTTTTATTCCTATTTATGTTCTTGCGGGACCTTATGGTGCGTATGCATTATCAGGAGAGAATGAAATTATTAGTGGTGTAAAAACTGAAATTGATTTTGCCAAAGATAAAACAGTTCCTTATGATTTTGGATTAGCCGGAGGTGTTGGGTTCATACATAAATTTACTGTGCTAACTTTTTTTGTTGAATTTAAGTATGAAATGGGAATGGTTGATACTTATGGTTACAGCAGTCAAACATTTGTCAAAAATAGAAATCTAATTTTTAGTACAGGTGTGATGATTGGATTGTAGAGAAATAAAGCAGCTGATTGACAATGATTTGCTGCTTTTTTATTGATTTATCCATGCATAAGCATCAGTTAAGTTTTTAAAATATTCAGTTTTGAAAAAGTTTTTTGTTTCGCTTACTTGCACTGTTTGTTCAATGGACATTTGTTCAACAATATCTTCGGGCATAACAAAAGCCAATTTAGAGATTACTGCTTCTTCGTAAGACTTGTATAAAATTTTGTTTATTTGAATTTGCAATTTGGGGCTGATAGGATATTCCAAATTTTGAGTTTGAACAATAATTTTCTTCGGTAAATATTTTGAAATTAAGTCTGCTCCAATTTTTACTTCCTGAAAAAACAATTTATCGTTTAGTTTATGGCTGATGTTTTCTTTCCATGAGAATTCAATGAGGTTTGATTTTTCGTCATGTTTAATAACTTGAAATTTATTTTTGAGCAATATTGTCATGTTTAGTTATGATAACCATTCTAAAGCAAAAATTTCATCTGAGAAAAATTTTGTGTCAAAAGTATGTTTTTGTTTACTAATATCAATCGTTTGTTCAATAGAAAGTTTTTCAAATAGTCCTTGTGGCATAATAAAAGCCAATTTTTCAAGATTAACATCAATATAAGCCGGCAAAATAATATCATCAAATTTTTTCTGAATATTTGGACTTAATGGGTACATAAGATTTTCTGATTTGACGATTATTTTTTTAGGAGAAACTTTTTTTATCGTTTTTGCTATTAAATTCGCTTCTTTTAAAAAATGTGCATCTGTAATTTTTTTTGTTGATTGTAACCATTCAAAGCACATTATTTTATTATCATCACAAAATTTGATAATTTGGTATTTGTTTTTGTAGAGCGTTGTCATAGCTTGATGTTTAGTGTGGTTTTCATTGCTAAAATAGGTTTTTTCCCTCAAAAAATAAAATAAAGCTAGATTTTTTCACTTCTACATTAGTCGTTAAATTCCTGTATAGTTAAATGGAGTTATTTTTTTTAATTCTACTTTGATTTTTTCCGAAATGTCTAAATTATTAATGAAATCAGATATGCTATCAGCTGAAATTTTTTCATTTTTCCTTGTTAATTCTTTTAACTTTTCGTATGGATTTGGATATCCTTCTCTTCTGAGAATTGTTTGAATAGCTTCTGCTACAACAGCCCAGTTTTCTTCTAAATCTTTTTCAATTTTGATAGCATTAACTGTTAGTTTATTAAGACCTCTTATTATTGACTTAAATGCTATTAGTGTATGTCCAAAAGGTACTCCTATATTTCTTAAAACAGTTGAATCTGTTAGGTCGCGTTGAAGTCTTGAGATTGGTAATTTTATTGAAAAATGTTCAAAAATGGCATTTGCAAGACCCAAATTTCCTTCCGCATTTTCAAAATCTATTGGATTTACCTTGTGTGGCATTGCTGATGAGCCTACTTCGTTTTCAGCAATTTTCAACTTGAAATAATCCATAGAAATGTACGCCCAGATATCTTTTGTGAAATCAAGTAAAATGGTATTTATTCTTTTCAAATTATCGAATAAAGCAGCTAAATTATCGTAATGCTCTATTTGAGTGGTAATTTGAGAGCGGTCAAGATTTAAAACATGGTTTACAAAAGAGTTTGCGAATTTTTCCCATTCAATTTCAGGATATGCAACGTGATGAGCATTAAAATTACCTGTTGCTCCACCAAATTTAGCTGAAAAAGGAATAAGTCTCATTAAACCGGTTTGTTTTTTCAATCTTTCGATAAATACTTCAATTTCTTTGCCAAGTCGGGTAGGAGATGCCGGTTGTCCGTGTGTTTTAGCCAACATTGGTATTTCTGCCCATTCTCCTGCTAAAAAATATAGTTTTTGGATTAGTTGATCTAAAATAGTATAGTAAACTTCGTCCATTGCAAGCTGTAAGCTGTATGGGGTTGCTGTATTATTAATGTCTTGCGATGTGAGGCCAAAATGTATAAATTCTTTATAAGAATCAAGGTTTAAAGAGGCAAATTTTTCCTTGATAAAATATTCAACTGCTTTTACATCATGACTTGTGCTTTTTTCAATTTGTTTAACTTTTGAAGCGTCATCAAGTGTGAACTTTCTGTATATTTCACGTAACGACTTGAAATTTTTTTTGTCAAAAGTTTCAAGTTGGGGTAAAGGATATTCACACAGTGCAATAAAATATTCAATTTCAACTAAAACCCTGTACTTGATAAGTGCAAATTCCGAAAAATAGTTTGCCAATTCCGAGCTAATGTTTCTGTATCGCCCATCAATTGGCGAAATAGCAGTCAAATCTATAAGATCCATCTTATTACGTGTTTTTGGCAAATTTAAGATTTTGTTAAAAAGATAAAAAAAAAACGTTGATTATCTTAAAAATTTATTTGGGATTCAAGGCTATATAGCTTTTGTGCGAATTTAAAATCAATACAAAGTCATAAAATATTCAAAAAAAATAAATATTCTACTTTGTTTTAGTAAATTATTTTTGTAATTTTGTAAAATAAAACATACAATCATGAAGGTTATTATTTCTCCTACATTTAGTAATCCAAGGAAACTAAGACAGTTAAAAAGACATTTGAGTAGAAATGGTATTCATACTGAAATCGAAACACCCGAAAGAGGTCATTTAGGTAGAGGAATAGCAACCGGATTGGCAACAATTTTAGCAGGTGGTGATGGTTTTTTTACAAAAATAGGAGAAGCAATTGTAAAATACGTTGAGCTTAAAAAAGTTGACGTTACCATGAAAAACACCAGAGGAGAAGAAATTACGTTAAGTGCTGCTTTGCCAAAAGATGAAATTAGAGATATGGTAAATGAGTTTTTCGGAAGAAAAATTGCAAATGGTCCCAAAGCCAAAAATGTGACCAAAAAAACTCCACCTAAAAAAACTCCTGTTAAAAAGACTCCTGTCAAAAAAACAACTGAAAAGAAAAATGTAATTGCGCCTAGTGAGAAAAAAAAGGCGATAAAAAAGTAAACTATTTCTTGTTGTAATCTATTTTTAAAAGCATTGCCGGTTCATCTTCGTTTTTCCCTGCTTGCCAAACAAGGTTAAAAATTCCTGGATATTTTAATTCAATAAAATAAATATATCGGTGAATTGTTGTTATGAAATTTTCTGTTTTTTGTTCTGGAATTCTTCTTATTGAAGCCACTATCAGAAAATTGATATTGTTTTTTTCTAAAAAATTCAACAAAGAATCGGGATAAACCGCATAATCGTTTTCTCGTGTAGTCATTATTTGTTTTTCCAAGTCTTCAAATGTGTAATAATTAGTACCGGAAGAATACAGAACAGGCTCAAATTTTAGGTTTGTTGTGTCATCAAAACTAAATACAATATATTGTTTTCCGTTTTCCTGATTTATTATGGCACTTATGTTTTTAAAAAAAGGGTAAAGACTGTAAAATTTTTCTTCTTCTGCAACAAAATCAAAGGCATAGTTGTGATGCAAAATGCTGTCGTTTTCAAGTTTTTTTATAACGTCGGGTATTTTGTATGATTGGATATTATATATGCCATAAAATTTTCTTCCGTTACCGTAAATAAAAGCCATTCCGGGTTTTCTGCAAGCAATAACGTTGTTTTTTGGAATATTATCAGTTGCCCATTCTACTATTTCAAAATAATGTCTCCAATCAGGCGTGTATCCATATAACATATCTCCTTCGATATTAGCCTTAAGCATTGGATAGTGTAATTTTGCAATTTTAAAGCTTTTTGCTCCGGAAGGAATTATTATTAGTAATAGTAATACAATTGATGCTATTTTAAGGTTTTTGTTTTTGTATTGTGATAAAAAATCCCACAAAGCTGTTGAAAAAAGCAGAACCGATAATGGAACGTAAATTAGGACAAGTCTGATTTGGTCCCACATTGTTTGTTGTGAAACAAATGTAATTCCAAGTGCAACAGCGATATAAATAACCGGCAGTAATAATTCTCTCCGTTTTTTATAAATCAAAACAAACGTAAAAATAAAAGCTGAAAACATAATAATTGTAAGAAAAATACTTGTGGTTGAAAATTCTTTCCAGCCAAGAACCATCAAAAAGTGTTTAGAAAGGTACAATTCTGAATTTTCAAGAAATCTGTTAAATAATCCGGAAAAATTTTCAGTTCCTTGGTTAACATCGTAAGGATTTATCCAGAATATTCGGTCAAATTGTCCTTCAAATCCTGCACCTCCTACTTTCCAGTACAATTTTTTATAAATGTTGTAGGGAATATAGAAAACAGCAACAGAGAAAATTGAGGCAATAATGTGACGGAAATTTTTTTCGATTGCAAAATAAATTATAACGGCTATTATCATGCTCCAACCAACGTTTCTAGTAATGCTCAACAGGAACATCAAAAAACCAAAAACCAGCCATTCTTTCCATTGTTTTGAAAACTTATTTGGCAATTCTTTGTTTGTGTCCAGTAGTTTGTAAAATGCTGCTAATGAGCTGATTTGAATCAGTAAATAAAGTGCTTCGCTGTATGTTTGTCCGCCAAAATAAAGTATTTCCAGACATACAGAAGTGTAAATAATTGTGCCTAGTAATAAAATCCACGGAACACGCATTCTAAATGCGTAATAAGTAACAAAAATGTGTCCTATTATCATTACAAACGATACTAGCTTAAAAATGAAAAGCTTTAGCCCGAATAATTTAAGGAAAAAACTCAGGAAAATAGGGTAAAATGACCCATGCCAAGTTGGGAAAGCATCACCGTCGATAAATTTTTGAGCAGCTAGAATATAAGAAGAGTCATCTTCGCCTGTGCTTATTTTCATTTCAAATAAAAATCCGGCTAAAACCGTTGCTACAAGCATTGAAATAAACAAAATTAGTTTTCTGCGTCTTTTTGCTATTTCTTCAATTCTGTCTGGGAAGTTCTGTTTAATTATTGTGTGTTTTTATGAATTTATAGGTTAATTAGCCTCAATAATATCTTTGTAAATCTCAAAATTTTCGTTATCGAATACTGCAAAAATAACTTTTTCAATCGAAGAATTACTTTCTCCGAAATTTTTAACTGTATTTATTGCAATTTCAGCAGCTTTAACTTTTGGAAAACCGTATATTCCGGTGCTGATATTTGGAAAAGCAATTGTTTTTACATTATTTTCTGACGCAATTTCCAAACTTCTTTTATATGCGCTTTCAAGTAATTTTTCTTCGTTGTAATTTCCATTTTTCCAAACAGGACCAACTGTATGAATCACAAATTTTGCAGGTAATTTGTAAGCTTTTGTGATTTTTGCATCTCCAGTAGCACAGCCGTTTAAGGTTTTACATTCGGATAAAAGTTCTTTTCCTGCTGCTTTGTGAATTGCTCCATCAACACCTCCACCGCCCAATAAACTATTATTTGCAGCATTGACAATAGCGTCAACTAAAAGTTTTGTAATATCTCCTTTGTAAATTTCTAATATCATTTTTCAAAGTTAAGAATTAAGAACTAAGAGTTATGAGTTTTTTGATAGAATTTTATGATTCCTTTATTTCTTCCTCTTTCTTTAATTCCTTTATTCTCATCTTTTATCTTTTAGTTCTTATCTCTTAGCTTAATTGATTTTTGTCATTGTAATTCAGACCTGAAAGTCGTATTTTTGTCGCATTAACTTCCAAAAATAATCTTATGCAAAATCATATACAAATTTTAGAAAAAGATTTTTTAAATTGTGATGATATCATAACACTTTTATCACTTAATAAAGAACAAGCCAATGATTTGTTTAAAAAATCTGAGCAAATTAAGCAGAAATATGTTGGTAATAAAGTTTATTATCGGGGACTTGTTGAAATGTCAAATATTTGCAAAAAAGACTGCTATTATTGCGGTATTCGTAGAAGCAACAAAAATGTTAGTAGGTATGAACTAGGGGACAAACAAATAATTGATGCTGTTCAATACTGTTACAATAACAATTTTGGTTCGATAGTTTTGCAAGGTGGCGAACGTACCGATAAAGTTTTTGTTGACAGAGTTGCAAATTTGCTTCGAGAAATAAAAAAACTCAGTAATGGCGAACTTGGCGTGACTTTATCTCTTGGAGAACAGACACTTGAAACCTATAAAATGTGGAAAGAAGCAGGAGCTCATCGTTATTTAATGAGAATTGAAGAATCAAACAGAGAATTGTATCAAAAACTTCATCCTGATAATGATTTACATTCTTTTGATGAAAGACTCGCTGCTTTGAAACGCATTCAGGATGCCGGATATCAAACAGGAACCGGAGTAATGATTGGTTTGCCTTTTCAAACTGTTGAACATCTTGCTGATGATTTAATTTTTCTTCGTGAATTTAACATTGATATGGTTGGGATGGGTCCTTACATTGAGCATGAAGATACTCCGCTGTTTCAGTATAAAGATCAACTTTGGCCTCTTGAAGGGCGTTTGTTTATGAGTTTTAAAATGTATGCGATTCTGCGAATAATGATGAAAGATATAAATATTGCCGCAACTACAGCCCTGCAAACAATCGATCCGATAGGACGGGAGAGAGTTATACGGTTTGCAGCAAATGTAATTATGCCAAATGTAACCCCGGGAGTTGTGCGCAAAAATTATCTTTTGTACGAAAATAAACCTTGTGTTGATGAAGGCGCTGACGACTGCCTGGATTGTCTTGAAAAACGACTAAAATTGGTCAATGCAGAAGTTGGTTTCAACGAATGGGGCGACTCAAAACATTTTATTGAGAGAACAAAGGGGTAGAATAATTTGCTGATTTTCAAATTTACATATTGAGAAAATTGTTTATTTTTGCTTAAAAAAATGTTACTTTACAAATCTGATATTCTGTTTATCAATTATCTAGAGATTCAGTATCTTACTCATATTAAATTTCAGGAAGATTTAAAAATACTTACTATCAATGAGTTGAAAGGTGAGTTTTTTAATTTTTTTGATAAAATGGTTAAACGAAAAGGCAGACATATATTGTTCGATGCCGGGAGAGTAGAGCATTTGGTCGATGCAGAATTTATTGGCTGGTTCAATAGAATGATTTTGTCGTTAATAGCATCACAAAAAGCTGATAAAGTTGCGTGGTTGTTCCGTCCAAACGCAGGATTGCCACAAATCGACGAAAAAGTATCTGAAAATATCTTGCAAAAAACATTTACAGTTCCTGCTGAAGCTATGAAATGGCTTTTAGACGGTGCAGAAAGAAAAAAATTCAGCTTTCAGGACGGAAATGTTCCAAAACACAAACACTGATCAATTAACAATGAACTGTGAATAATTTGAAATTTGCGAATACTTTATTCTTTAAAATTTTCTGAGTAACAAAGGTGTAAAAAATCACAAATTGAAAATTGTCAACGATAAAAGATAATAAATCAGCAATTAATCATTAACTATTACCCATAAAATGAAGCTTACATTAGGTTTTTCAACTTGTCCAAACGACACATTTATTTTTGATGCCATGGTTCATAATAAAATCGACACCGAAGGCTTAAAATTTGAGCTAGTTATGGGCGATGTAGAAGAATTGAACAAAATGGCAATCAATGCGGAACTGGACATTACAAAAATAAGTTATCACGCTTTTGCGTATATCGCTCAAAATTATAAAATTCTTGATTCAGGCAGTGCGCTTGGCAGAAATAATGGTCCATTGTTAATTAGTAAAAAGAAAATTTACCCTGACGAAGTTCCGCACTTAAAAGTTGCAATTCCTGGGCAACACACAACTGCAAATTTAATTCTGCGAACTGCATATCCTGAAATTCGATGCGTTAAAGAATATCTTTTTTCAGATATTGAAGAAGTTGTATTAGATAATGAAGTTGACGCAGGATTGATTATTCACGAAACAAGATTTACATACAAAAAACGCGGCTTAAAAAAAATCCTCGATTTGGGCGAATATTGGGAAGAAAAGACAGGTTTTCCTGTTCCGTTGGGTGGAATTATTGTTAACCGAAAATTATCTGATGAAGTTCAGCAAAAAGTAAACCGAGTTTTGCGACGAAGTATTGATTACGCCTTTGAAAATCCAAATTCAGCCCTGGAATTTATAAGGCAATTTGCTCAGGAAATGGACGAACAAGTTATGTACAAACACATTGAATTGTATGTCAACGATTTTACAAAAGATTTAGGAGAATTGGGCAAAAAATCAATCAGATATTTGTTAGACAAAGCAGTAGAATTAAGCTTTGTAGATTCAATTCCCGAAGATATTTTTGTTTCTTAACCGTGAGTTATCGAGTAGCGAGTTTGTCGAGTAGTTAGTAATTGAGTTTATCGAGTGGTTAGTTATCGAGTTTTTGAGTAGTTTGTTGTTGATTTAACTTGTAAACTCAACAAACTGGTTAACTCGATAAACTGGTTAACTCGACAAACTGGTTAACTGATTTTGGTACAAGAATTGACTTAATAGAGTGTAGAATGCGGTTATTGTTGGGCGAAATGTAACAATAACAGGCATTTAAGCGTATTAAACAGCAAAAAAGACGATTTACAACAACTGACGTTTTGTCATTAAATTTTACAAATGCGACATATTAAAGAAAAAGTAATGTTTTCAGGATTAATAGATAAGGAATCAGATATTATTTCAATTTTAGGCGATGATTCTTTGCCAAATGAAGAAGAAATATCTAACAATCTACATCTTGTCCCATTGCGCAATAGTGTATTCTTTCCAAAGGTTATCACCCCAATTTTTATGGGTAGAAAAAAATCAATAGATGTTATTAAAAAGAAATATAAAGAAAATAAAATAATTGGAGTAGTTACTCAAAAGAAACCAAATGACGACGATCCGGGAATTAAAGATATTTATCAGTATGGAACAGTCGCAAGAATAATTAAAATTCTGGAATTGCCCGATGGTTCTCAGTCGGCTATTGTGCAGGGAATCAAGCGATTCAGGATTGTAGAACCTATTAGCGATGAGCCTTTTTTGGTAGCAAAAGTAGAACTGCTTGAAGATATATTACCAAAAGATAACGATTCTGAATTTGAGGCACTTGTAAGTAATATTAGACATGCAGCAGAGTCTATTATACACATGCATCCAACAATTGGTGAAGAAGCAACAATGACTATAAAAAACATGGAAGATGCTATTTCTCTGGTTAATTTTATTTGTTCAAATATAGAATTTCCGATTAATGACAAACTTTCTTTATTACAAACCGCAGACGTTTCACAACGCGGATATAAATTACTTTCTTTTTTGGCAATTGAAATTCAAAAGCTTCAGTTAAGAGACAATATCAATGTTAAAGTTCAGAAAAAATTAGATGAAAGTCAGAAGGAATTTATTTTAAATCAGCAACTTAAAGAAATTCAAAAAGAACTTGGAAACGATCCAACCAGCAAAGAAATTACAGAATTAAAAGATAAAGCTAGAAAGAAAAAATGGAGCAAAAAAGTTAAGGAAGTATTTGAAAAAGAGCTTCAAAGACTTGAAAGAATAAATCACATGTCGCCGGAATATGGTGTTCAACTGTCATATTTGCAGACAATTTTGGATTTGCCGTGGGATTACAAAACAAAAGATAATTATGACCTCGAAAGAGCTCAAAAAGTTTTGGACGAAGACCATTATGGCCTTGATAAAGTAAAAGATAGAATTTTAGAATATCTTGCTGTACTGAAACTTAAAGGGAATTTGAAATCGCCAATAATTTGTTTGTATGGACCTCCCGGGGTTGGAAAAACCTCACTCGGAAAATCAGTTGCGCGCGCATTAAATCGCAAATATGCCAGAATGTCATTAGGCGGAATGCATGACGAATCAGAAATACGTGGGCATCGAAAAACGTATATCGGAGCTATGCCCGGAAGAATTATTCAAAGCCTTAAAAAAGTTAATACTTCAAATCCTGTTTTTGTTCTTGATGAAATTGATAAAATAGGTTCAGATTTTCGTGGTGACCCGGGTTCAGCTTTGTTAGAAGTGCTTGATCCTGAGCAAAATAATACTTTTCATGATAATTATTTGGATATTGATTACGATTTATCTGATGTTATGTTTATTGCAACAGCAAATAACCTTTCTACAGTTAGTCCTGCCCTTATCGACAGAATGGAAATTATAGACATGACAGGTTATTTGATGGAAGAAAAAGTTGAAATAGCAAAGCAACATCTTATTCCAAAACAGCTTTCTGCTCACGGAATTAGAAAAAATCAGCTTAAATTTACAGATCAGGTTTTAAGTTTTTTGATTGATAATTATACTCGAGAATCAGGTGTTAGAGAGTTAGATAAAAAAGTAGCTTCTATTGTTAGAAAAGTAGCAAAAGAAGTGGCTTTTGGCCAAAAATTTAGTGCTGAATTGACAAAAGAAAAGATTGTTGATTTTCTTGGTGCTCCAAGATTTACCAGAACTAAATACGAAGAAAGTAAAGTTGCAGGAGTTGTAACAGGATTAGCCTGGACAGCCGCCGGTGGTGAAATAATGACAATTGAAGCAATTGTCAGTCGTGGTGTTGGTAAACTTAGTATGACAGGTAATTTGGGTAAAGTAATGATTGAGTCGGCAACAATTGCATACGAATTTATTAAATCTCATTACAAAGAATTAAATGTTCATCCTCAATTATTTAAACACTGGAATGTTCATATTCACGCTCCCGAAGGAGCAATTCCCAAAGATGGACCATCTGCGGGAATAACAATAACAACAGGTTTAGCTTCTTTGTTTACTCAACGAAAAATTTTGCCATTTACTGCAATGACAGGAGAATTGACACTTAGCGGAAAAGTTTTACCCGTAGGTGGAATTAAAGAGAAAATTCTTGCAGCAAAACGTGCCGGAATTAAACAAATTGTTATTTCTGAGCTAAACAAAGCTGATGTTGAGGAAATAAAAGATATTTACAGAGAAGGGATAATATTTCATTATGTTAAAACGATGGACGATGTTCTTGAAATTGCACTTTTGGAAGAAAAAGTCGAAAAACCAATGAAAATAGGTATTCCTAAGAAAAAAGCTTAACAATTGTTGTAAAAGAAAGTTGCTTAATCTCTTTTTAATTAGAGAGCTTGGGCTATATCATACAAAAAAATTAGACACCAAAATTAATTTAACCCGAATTATGCATTTGAAAAACAATTTCAGCATAATAGCCTTATTTTAAATATATTTCTCAATAAAAGTCAAAACCCTG
>JAFGUD010000469.1 GCA_016938685.1 Bacteroidales bacterium
ACTTTACAAACTTTAAGAACTTTACAAACTTTAAGAACTTTATAAACTTTACAAACTTTAAGAACTTTACAAACTTTAAGAACTTTACAAACTTTAAGAACTTTACAAACTTTAAGAACTTTATAAACTTTAAGAACTTTATAAACTTTACAAACTATAAGAACTTTATAAACTTTACAAACTTTATAAACTTTACAAACTTTAAGAACTTTATAAACTTTACAAACTTTAATACTATGCTACGTAGAAATAAAGATATAGCCCTTGGATACAAAGATGAATCGTATCCACCTGTTCCTACTCGTGGAACATTATTTGTCCGTCGTTGTTTTTTTATTCAACTTTTTAGATTTTTCGTGTTGAATTTTAAAATTATGCGTATTGTTATTGGTGGGCATAAGTGATTTTTTTTCAATGTGTAAATAAATCAATGTGTAAATAAATCAATCGGTGAATTTGTATTTGTGTTCAATCAGTGAATTTTCGAAAAATCAGTTGTTAAAGATTTGAAGATTGTTGGTGTACATATTAATTATTCACCGATTGCCGGATTTACCTCCGATTTACACATTGATATATTGTTTATTTTAGTAATTCATTAACCATTTCTTCCATTTTTTCTCCGCCCCAATTTGCTACTCCTTTTTGATGTAGCACTATTCCGCCGTCTTTATTTATCAAAAATGATGTTGGTATTGAATTGTGATTCATTGAGTTAGGTTCTTTGCTTCTTATTGAATATACTGGAAAAGTAAATTCTTTTTTAGAAATAAAATTTTGAACTGTTGTTAAATCATCTGTTGTTGCCAAAATGAAAACAACGTCTTTATTATCTTTAAATTTATCATAAAATGTTTGAATTTCAGGCATTTCGCCAATACATGGACCACACCAGGTTGCCCAAAAATTTATAAAAATTACTTTTCCTTTAAAATCTGATAAACTTACTGTATTTCCCTCAATATCAGAAAGTTGCCAGTTGAAATCTGCTTCCGAAAGTTGAGAAATTACTTGTTCGTTTGTTTTTGGTGGAATTATTTTAGCTTTTACGTTGTTAACGCCCGCCATTATTGCTGTTCGTGAACCAGGAATAATAAGCGCTACAATAAAAACCACAAAAAATATATCTGATATTTTAGAAAATAAACTTTTCTTTTTCCATTTTTCAAGTTGTTTCATTTTTTTATGTTTAAAGTTTAAAGTTAAAAGTTTGTAAAGTGTTAAAGTTGAACGTTCGTAAATCTAGAAAATATAAGTATTTGTTTAATAGAAATGACATTTCTGCAAACATTTGCAAAACTAATTATTTTAATCTATTGTTGTTTTATTTTAAGAATATTTTCAATTTGAAATCTTAATTCTTCGTTCTTATTTCTTATTTTTTTAAATTTGCAGTTAAAACAAAAACAAATTACAATGCACTATTTTACTGGTGCACTGGTTAACAAGATAATTGTATTATGAAACCATTACAAAACGTTAAAATCCTTGACCTTACACGTGTTCTTGCAGGTCCTTATGCTACAATGTTGTTACAAGAACTCGGAGCAGAAGTTATAAAAGTTGAAATGCCAATAACCGGAGACGATGCAAGATATTTTGGTCCTTTTAATGAAGGCAAAAGTGCATATTTCATAAGTATAAACCGGGGGAAAAAAAGTATTTCCCTTGACTTGAAAAAACAAAGAGCAAAAGAAATAATTTTTGAATTGGTTAAAAAAGTTGACATTGTTACCGAAAATTTCCGTCCCGGAACTATGGAAAAACTTGGGCTTGATTATGAAACTCTAAAAAAACACAATCCTAAAATAATTTTTGCTTCTACATCAGGATTTGGGCAAACAGGTCCCGACAGCAAAAAACCGGCTTACGACATGCTTGTTCAGGCAATGAGCGGAATGATGAGTATTACAGGCTGGCCGGATAAACCTCCTACACGAGTAGGAATGTCTATTGGCGATATAGGTTCGGGTCTTTATACTGTAATTGGAATTATTTCAGCACTTTACCAACGTTCAATTACAGACGAAGGACAACGTATTGATGTTGCAATGTTGGATTGTCAGCTTTCTTTGTTGGAAAATGCAATTGTTCGGCATAGTGTAAGTGGAAATTCTCCAACTCCAAATGGTAATCAACACCCTACAATTACGCCTTTTCAGGTTTTTAAAACAAAAGACAGTTACTTGGCTTTAGCGATGGGAAATGAAGTTATGTGGAAAAATTTCTGTCAAACAATTGGTCGTGAAGATTTACTCGAAAATCCTAATTTCTCTGATAATTTGAAACGTACAGAATTTAAGGAAGAATTGCTTCCGGAAATTATTAATGTTATTGAAACAAAGACAACTGCTGAATGGACAGAAATTTTTGAAAAAGCAAAATTACCATACAGTCCGGTAAATTCTATTGGAGAAATTATGCAACATCCACAGGTTAAAGCTAGAAATATGGTTGTTGAAACCTCTGATAATTTAGGCGGAACAATTCAAGTTGCAGGAAACCCGATAAAAATGACAAATATCGAAGAAACTAACACTCGCGAAGCTGCACCGGAAATAGGGGAGCACAATTATGAAATTTTCAAAGAAATGTTAGATTTTAGCGATGAAGAAATTGAAAAGCT
>JAFGUD010000470.1 GCA_016938685.1 Bacteroidales bacterium
ACTTTACAAACTTTAAGAACTTTACAAACTTTAAGAACTTTACAAACTTTAAGAACTTTACAAACTTTAAGAACTTTACAAACTTTACAAACTTTAAGAACTTAAAGAACTTTCAACTAAAATTATGAAAACATTTTTAGATTGCATACCCTGTTTTATGAATCAGGCGCTAAAAACATCTCTTTTTGCAACAGATGATGATGTTAAAATTAAAAAAGTGCTTGATGAAGTAGGAGATATGGTGAAAAATATACCTATGAGCTATTCGCCGGTGCAAAATGGAGAAATAGTGTATAAAAAAATTAGGGAAATTACCGGAGTTTACGACCCATACAAGGAAATTAAACAAAAAAGCATTGCCGAAGCAAAGTCGATGTATGATGATTTGAAACAAAAAATTGAAGAATCTGAAAATCCCCTTGAAACTGCCATTCGTGTTGCTATAGCTGGAAATGTAATTGATTTTGGTGTTGAATTAAAGTTCAATTTAAAAGAAGATGTTGAAAAAATATTAAAACAAGAGTTTGCTGTTTTTGATGTTGAAAGTTTCAAAAAAAGCATTGAAAATGCTAACGAAATATTATATATTGGCGATAATGCCGGCGAATCAGTTTTTGATAAACTTTTGATTGAAACAATTGGCAAAAAAACAATCTATGCCGTTCGTGAAATACCCGTAATTAACGATGTTATTGTTCAAGATGCAATAGATTCTGGTATTGACGAAGTTGCGGAGATAGTGTCATCTGGTTGTTCTGCACCAGGAACTATTATTGAGAAATGTAATGCAGAGTTTAAAAAGTTATACAACAATGCTGATGTTGTAATAAGTAAGGGACAAGGTAATTACGAAGGACTTTCAGATGAAAATAGACAAATATTTTTTATGTTAAAAGCTAAATGTCCAATAATTGCAAGAGATATGAATGTTCCAATGGGAAGTATTATTTTGAAAGAAATTAATAAATAAAAATCAGATTATGAAAAGTTCCAAAAAAATAGGAATTATTATTTGTGATAGATACAAAAATTGTGCTGGTGGAAAATGTTTTCGTTCAATGAAAGAGCGGGTAGGTGGTTTTAGTATTTATGATAAAGACGAAGAATTAGAATTAGTGGGATACACTACTTGTGGTGGTTGTCCGGGCGGAAATATTGAATACGCACCGGAAGAAATGATTAAAAACGGAGCAGAAGCAATTCATTTTGCAACAGGTTTTGTTGTTGGTTATCCGCCCTGTCCTCACATAAATCAATTTAAAGAATTTATCGAAACAAGATACAAAGTTGATGTCGTTATTGGAACTCACCCAATACCTGAAAAATATTTACTAATCCATGAAAAATTGGGAACTTGGAACACTCCTGAATGGCAAGAACATTTAAAATTGTTACTTCCAAAACAACAAATTAGATTGGATTATGATTAAAAAGTAATAAAATGGAGTAAACCTGCCTGACCATGTTAGTTTTACGTTTTTATTCTGAAAAAGAATAACTTTCTTTTTGGTTTCTGCATTCAGAAAACGAGACAAGGGTATTTTTTGGTTATGCGATTTTAATCGCTCTGGTTAAGTTGCTTTAGCAACATTTTTTCGCAACAAAGGATTCAGAACTGAGGTAAGTAAATTTGCATGACCATGTTCGTTTTAGTTGTTTAATTCTGAAAAAGAACAACTTTCTTTAATGGTTTCTGCATTCAGAAAACGAGACATGGGTGTTTTTTGGTTATGCGATTTTAATCGCTCTGGTTAAGTTGCTTTAGCAACATTTTTTCGCAACAAAGGATTCAGAACCGAGGTAAGTAAATTTGCATGACCATGTTCGTTTTAGTTGTTTAATTCTGAAAAAGAACAACTTTCTTTAATGGTTTCTGCAGTCAGAAAACGAGTCAAGGGTATTTTTTGGTTATGCGATTTTAATCGCTTTGGTTAAGTTGCTTTAGCAACAGTTTTCAGCAACTGAAGTTGCGGAACCGAAGCAAGTAAACTTGCATGAACATGTCTGTTTTAGTTGTTTTTCCCAGTAACTTATCAACTTTCGTGGGTGATTTCTGCCGGCAGGTGACAATACCTGTCTGAGGAATGGTTTTGGCTTACAAAATCAAAATAGTATGTGTTAGAAGTAATTTTAGACGCAAAATTTCGTTTTGTATTAAATTAATTCAAATTTAGCTCGCATGAAAATTTATATTCTTTTTCTTTTTACCATGTTGTTATTTTCTAACATAGCTGCTCAGAATTATGAAGTATATGATCCTTATGTTGAGGTTGTTGATTATGAGTTTAAGCTCGATAAAAAATTAGTAAAAGAGTCAGTTAAGCGTCTTTATTTGCAAAACGACAAAGATTTATACACCTACAAACATGTTGACGGATTTGTAACTATTGGAGACCACGACAGAATGAGTATAGTAGTTTATGATGAGGACTTGAACTGGTATCAAACCCGAATTTATTTATATGAAGAGATGTACACAAATTCTAAAAAACTCAAAACTGAATACGAGCGAATTTTACCTGCCGTTGAAGAAGCTGTTTTGAAAAGTAATTCTGATGTACCTGAAGAAGAATATTATTTAACAAAAATTGAAAGTCCAAAAGGTGATTGGTATGAAATTTTGTATTTTGTTTATGTTGACACAGTCATGTATAATCGCTTAATAATTCTTAATGATAAACTCGAAGTCGTTTCGGTAACCGATGAAGAAAATATTTTTTAATAGGTATTAGATTTTTTTATTGTTTCTTTTGACTGTTTTTGCATTAAAACGCTACCGTTGCTTTTTCAAAAACTCAACCAATTTTTGAGTTGCTAATGCTCTGTGACTCATTGCGTTTTTCTTGTCGGCTGACATTTCAGCGTAAGTAATATTATATCCGTCTGGTCTGAAAATTGGGTCGTAACCAAAACCTTTGGCGCCGTGTCTTTCTGTTGTTATTTGTCCGTTAACAATTCCTTCAAAGAAATATTCTTTGTCATTTAAAATCAAGCTAATTACTGTAATAAATCTGGCATTGCGGTTAGTTTTGCCCTCCATTTCTAGTAATACCTTGGTAACATTATCCTCAAAAGAGCAATGTTCGCCAGCATAACGAGCAGAATAAACACCCGGAGCGCCATTTAAAGCTTCTATTTCAAGTCCTGTATCATCGGCAAAAACATTTATTTTGTATCTGTCATATATAAAATGTGATTTCTGCGAAGCATTCTCCGGAATTGTCGGATTTGTTTCCGGAATATCACCGGAAAAGCCGATATCATTTAACGATTTTAGGTCAAAATTATTACCAAGAATTGCGCTTATTTCGCTGATTTTGTGCTTGTTATTTGTTGCAAAAACTATTTCCATTATCCTTGTTTTTTGTGCATCAAAAGTATAAAAAAATCTTAACTTTTATGTCTGACTTTGAGTTGTATGTTAAAAACAGTTTCTTTGCATAATAATTTCGAATTATCAATTATGAATTATCAATTGTCTATAATAGTTGCGATCGCCAACAATAATGCAATAGGAAAAGATAACAACCTGTTGGCTTATTTGTCAAATGACTTAAAATGGTTCAAAAAAAACACACTTGACAAAACGGTTATTATGGGAAGAAAAACTTTTGATTCTTTACCCAACGGAGCTTTGCCGAAGCGCACAAATATTGTTTTGACCAGAAATAAGGATTTCAAAGCCGAAAATTGTATTGTTTTAGACGATTTTCAAAAAGTTTTTAATCACTTGAATCAAGATGCTGAAAATTTCATAATGGGCGGAGCTGAAATATACAGACATTTTTTGCCATTTGTTGACAAATTGTATATTACACGTATTCACGCTGATTTTGACGCAGATGTGTTTTTTCCTGAAATCAACTTTGATGAATGGAATTTGATAGAAAAAATTGAAAATAAAGTCGACGAAAAACATAAATTTGATTATGATTTTTTAATTTATTTACGAAAATAATCAACTTTCAACTTGACAAGCTTTTAAACTTTCAACTAAAAAATGTATCTTTGTAAAAAGCAAAATTTATGGTTAATTATCATGAAATAATAACAATAGAACAGGGTAAAAGGAGTGGTAAATCATGTGTTAGAGGACTTCGAATTACTGTTTATGATGTTTTATCTTGGTTAGCTTCAGGGATGACTCATGATGAAATAATTGAGGATTTTCCGGAACTAACAAAAGAAGATATTTTAGCATGTTTGGCTTATGCTGCCGATAAAGAGAAAAAAACCATTTTTGTTGCCTGATTTTGCTATGAAATTGCTATTTGATGAAAATATTTCTTTCCGAATTGTGAAAAAAATTTCTGATATTTTTCCTGATTCTGCTCATGTGAGTAAATTTGGGTTGCTAAAATCTAATGATTTGCAAATTTGGGATTTTGCAAAAAGAAACAGCTTTACAATTGTTACAAATGATTCCGATTTTAATGATATTTTGAGTATTTATAGTCATCTTCCAAAAGTGATTTGGTATAGAGGCGGAAACAAGACAACCCAAATTCTTGCAGAAAAATTATTGGAGAATCAAGACGAAGTTATTAGCTTTTTACAAGATTTAGAAAAATGATTATTGATTGTTTCCTAAAACTTTCAACATTATAAACTATTTTACTTTTAAACTTTTCAACCAATTAAGATGAGCATTTTTAAAAAATTTCCACGAACCTTTTGGGTTGCCAACACAGTAGAATTATTTGAACGCTGGGGTTGGTATGGCTTATTTAATGTATTAGCAATTTATCTTACAGCATCAACCGATACTGGAGCACTTGGTTTTACACAAGTTCAAAAGGGTATGTTAATGGGGTCAATATCAGCAATCGTTTATTTTTTGCCTGTATTTACCGGTGCTTTTTCTGATAAATTCGGATATAAGAGAAGTCTTTTAATCGCATTTGTACTTTATTTTGTTGGCTTTTTTCTAATGGGAAAAATGAACACTTTTGGGGCTGTCTTTTTTTCTTTTGGAATTGTTGGAATAGGGGCTGCAATTTTTAAACCTATTGTTTCGGCCACAATTTCTAAAACTACAACTGAAAAAACTGCAATTCTTGGGTTTGGTATTTTTTACATGATGGTCAACTTGGGCGCATTAATTGGTCCTGTTATTTCATCAAAATTAAGAGATGTTAACTGGGATTATGTTTTTTATTCTTCAATGATTGCAGTTGTTCTAAACTTTTTGTTGGTGCTTTTCTTTTTTAAAGAGCCGGAAAGAGAAAAAAACACAGATAAACTTTGGGAAACTGTTAAAAAAATTGCTGTAAATATTTGGACTGCTGTAAGTGACTGGAAATTTTTGATTTTTTTGGTTATAATAGCCGGTTTTTGGACAATGTACATGCAGCTTTTTTTTACGCTTCCGGTGTTTGTAGAACAATGGGTTGATACTTCAATTCTATTCAATGCTGTTAATAGTTTTTGGCCTGGTTTTGCAAACTTTTTAGGGAACGGTCATGGTGAAATAAATCCTGAAATGTTGCTTAATATGGACGCAATGTTCATTGTTCTTTTTCAAATAATTATTTCAAGTATTGTCACCAAAATGAAGCCTGTTAATGCTATGATTGGAGGTTTTTTCATAGCTGCAATCGGTCTCGGGTTAATGTTTTTGTTCAAAAATCCTATTTATATAATGATTTCTATTTTGATATTTGCAATTGGTGAAATGACTGGTTCTCCAACAATTACAGCTTATATTGGATTAATTGCTAGTAAAGATAAAAAAGCACTCTACATGGGAATGTCATTTTTGCCTGTTGCTGTTGGTAATTTTCTTGGAGGGTATATTTCCGGAAGTGTTTATGGAAAAATGTCTGATAAATTAAATCTTCTGCAAAAAGAATTTATAAACAGAGGTTGGGATGTGCCCGAAATTACTAAAACATTTACAAAGAATGACTTTTTCAGTCTTGCTGAACAAAAACTAAATATGTCAAGTCAACAAATTACTGATTTTTTGTGGAATAGTTATCAGCCGTATCATATTTGGTATGTTTTCACAGGAATAGGTATGCTTACTGTGGTAGCTTTATTTGCTTACGATAAATTGATCTTAAAATCTAAGAAAAACGAACAAAAACAATCTTAAAATTATGAAAAAGAACTCTTTTGTTATATTAGGCATTGTTGCTTTCATTTTTATTGGAATAGTTGTTTATGGAGTTTTCAATAGAAAAAATAAACTTGATAAATTCCGAAAAGATGGAATAGAAGTAACAGCAACTATAAATAACTTGTACAAGGAAAAAAACAAAGAAGTTTCAGGGAGTAAAAAATATGACAGTTATCTTGAAGTTACTTTTTTTACCAAAACTGAAAATTTAGACGAAAACGAAGAGCAAAAAACCATCGGGAAAGATGAAAATGGTGAATATCAACTGAATTTAGGAGATACTGGAAAAGACGGCAAATATGTTAATACAAAAATTTGGGTAGAATCCTCAATTTATAAAAAGTTTAAAAAAGGCGACAAAGTGCAAATATTTTACTTGCCTAATGACCCAAATCAAGCAATTTTAAAAGAGACAATAGAGAAATAAAAAGATATTGATTTTAATCATTAATAAATACGGATAAAAATTACATCTTTGGATTTTAAAAGTGTTCTGCAACATTGTGGACATTTAATTAACTTTTCAACTTTTAACTTTAAAACTTTCAACTAAGTATGTTATCAGCAATAAATCGTTCGGAAGAACTAAAAGCCATTGATGGCAAAACATTTGATTTAATAGTAGTTGGCGGTGGTATAACCGGTGCCGGAATAGCTCTTGATGCTGCTTCGCGCGGATTATCTGTTGCTGTTTTTGAAAAACAGGATTTTGCCGAAGGTACTAGCAGCCGTTCAACAAAACTTGTTCATGGTGGACTTCGTTATCTTGAACATCTTGAATTTGGAATAGTTCGTGCTGTTGGGCGCGAACGCAAAATTGTTCACGACAATGCAATGCACATTGTTTTGCCCGAAAGAATGATTCTTCCTATTATCGAAGGCGGTTCTCTTGGCGAATTTACAACAAGTATCGCTCTTAAATTATACGATTTTCTGGCAGATGTAAAAAAGACCGAACAACGTAAAATGATGAGTGTTGAAGAGGTTGTAAAAGCCGAACCTTTGTTGGAGTCTGAGTTTCTTAAAGGTGGTGCAATGTACTATGAATATAAAACCGACGATTCCCGTTTAACTATTGAAATAGCCAAAAAAGCTAATGAATTTGGTGCAAAACTTTTTAATTATGCCGAAGTCACAGAGTTTTTGTACGAAAATAACTTCAAAATAAATGGAGTTACCGTAAAAGATACAATTACCGAAAGTGAAATTTCTGTTTACGGAAAATATGTTGTTAACGCTACCGGTATTTGGGTTGACCAAATGCGTAGAAAAGACGACGAAAAAGCTCCTCAAAGATTACATATCACAAAAGGAATTCACATTGTTGTTTCTAAAACAAAACTTCCGTTGAAACATTCTGTCTATTTTGATGTTGGCGACAATAGAATGGTTTTTGCAATCCCACGTTTTGATGTTGTTTATATTGGTACAACAGATACTAATTATGATCAAAATTACGAAAATCCAAACGTTGAACTTAAAGATGTTCAGTATCTTATTGATGCGTTTAATAATATTTCCCCAAAAGCAAATTTAAAACTCGAAGATGTTGAATCTGCTTGGTCTGGATTGCGTCCTTTGATTCACGAAGAAGGGAAAAAACCGTCGGAATTATCCAGAAAAGACGAAATCTTTTATTCCGATTCCGGCTTGATTTCAATTGCAGGCGGAAAATTAACAGGTTATAGATTGATGGCGAAAAAAATAATTGAAATCATTAGAAAAAGAATGAAAGATGATTTTGGAAACGATATTGGAGATTGTAAAACCAAAACTATTAAACTTGCCGGTGGTGAATTTGATTTTGATTATTCTTCTGTTAAACTAATAGAATATGCTGATTCTAAATATGATGAAGCCAAACAACTCGGAATAAGTGTTGCTGATTTCAAAAAACTGTTTTATCGATATGGAAAAAATATTGATTTAGTAACAAACAAAGCGTTTGAATTTTACAATGAAAATAAAAATTTCAGACTTGCATGGTTAAAAGCAGAAGTTTGGTACACAGTTAATTACGAAAGTGTTGCCTGTCTTGGAGATTTCTTTGTTCGCCGAACTGGTATGATTCATTTTTTTGTAAAAGAAATAAAACCAATGATTGAAGATGCCGCTAATTTTATGCAGGAATTATTAGGCTGGACTGATGAAACTAAGCAAAAAGCAATAGAAACGTTTACTTCAAAGTACAAAAAAGTAAATGAATTTGAATAGAAATACAAGGTCGGCATTTGTCGACCTTTTTTTTGTTAATAAGAGATTTGGTGATGTCAATGAAGCACGAAGAAAATAATTGCCAATAAAATTAGAATTAATATAACCATAACTCCACAGCCAATTCTAATGGTTTCGCCAAAAGTATCTCCACCAAATAATGCTCCTAGAACAGCAATAATTAGTAAAATAATTAAGATTATAGATAACATTTTGTATTTTTGCACAAATTTACAAAAAAAATAGAACTTACGAGAGATTCTAAACTCTTTGTTCTTAACTTTAACTTACAAATATGGAAAATTTACGAAACATAAGATTATCAAAACAAATTCAAAAAGATTTATCTGATATTATTGATAAAATAGTGAGAGATAATTACAGAGGGAAAATGGTAAGCGTTACAGAAGTAAGGCTATCCAGTGATTATTCGTATGCTAAAATCTTTTTGAGCGTTTTCCCAACCGACAATGCTCAAACAATTGTAGATGAAATAGAATTGATAAATAAACAAATTCGGTTCGATTTAGGAAACAGAATGCGCAATCAAATGCGTAAAATTCCCGAATTAAGATTCCAGTTAGACGTGTCGTTGGATGAACTTGAAAAAATCGATAAATTATTAAAAAATGATGGAATAATAGAATAACTGAATGATAGAATAACTGAATAATTGAATAACTGAATAATAGAATGATTGAATTTTTTAGAAAAACAGTAGTTTTGTTAATTTAGTTATTTTGTTAATTAAATAATAGTAAAATATGAAATACGACCCAATAAAACGCAGTTTAGGCAAAGTTTTTAATAAAAAGCCGTTTTTACGAAAATTTTTCTACCGTTTACTTGATTTACTTTTACTTAGAGCATGGTATGTTAAAAAAGCCTTGAAAAACTGGAAAAAAGAAGCTTCAAAAGAATCTCAAATTCTTGACGCCGGAGCAGGTTTTGGACAATATTCTTTTTTTATGTCAAGAATGAGCAAAAAGTTCAATATTCTTGGCGTGGAAGTGAAAGATGAACAAATTGAAGATTGTAATAATTTTTTTACTCAAATAAAAGAAAATCAGCGTGTTAAGTTTGAATATGCAGATTTGACTGAGTTCAAAAAAGATAAACAATACGACCTGATTCTTTCAGTTGATGTAATGGAACATATCGAGGAAGATGTGACCGTTTTTGAAAACTTTTTTTCGTCACTCAAAGATGACGGAACAGTTATTATTTCTACTCCTTCGCATTTAGCCGAAGACCATGAACACGATCACGACCATGAACATGACCACGAACACAAGGAAGGCGAAAAGCATTTTTTTGTTGATGAACATGTTCGCGATGGATATCATCCCGACGAAATAAAAGAAAAGTTGCAAAAAGCCGGATTTCAGAATGTTTCCGTAAAATATACTTATGGCACACCGGGAGCAATTGCCTGGACTTTATCAATGAAAATTCCAATAATTGTGCTTAATGTATCTCAATTATTTTTCATTTTGTTGCCATTTTATTATATCATTGTGTATCCTTTTGCTTTTTTATTAAATTGGATTGACACTCTTTTTGAACACAAAAAAGGAGGAGCATTATTGGTAAAAGCCAAAAAGAAATAATCTATTAGTCAAGGGGTTATAAAAAAACAACAATGAAATTTTCCGACATAAAATTCAGAATAGCAAACTCATACATAGTTTCGTCAATTAGCATTACTTTGGTTTTACTGACGCTTGGCTTTTTTGCGCTTTTGCTTTTTAACACAAGAGATTTGTCGAATGGAGCCAAAGAAAGTATAACGGTTACTGTTATTTTAAAACCAGATGTTGAAAAAGGTGATGCAGATGCTTTGGAAAACAAAATTTCTGCTGAAAATTTTTGTAAAAATGCGCGTTTAGTTACTCCCGACGAAGCTCTGGAAGATTTGAAAATGGATTTGGGTGACGATATTACAGACGTTCTGGATTACAATCCTTTACCTACAACTATAAATCTAAATCTCAATGCAAAATATTCAAATACGGATAGTCTGGAAATAATAAAAATGCGATTAGAGCAAAATGAAATTGTAGATGATGTTTTTTACAATAGATCAATGGTAAATCAATTGGACAAAAACGTAAGAAAAATCACTCTTGTTATAGGATTGCTTGAATTTTTGTTACTTATAATGGCTATTTCTCTGATAAATAATACTATCCGTTTGATGGTTCATTCAAAACGTTTTGAAATTAAGACTATGCAATTAGTTGGAGCAACTGCTTTTTTTATTACTAAGCCTTTTTTAATCAGGAGTTTAATTCATGGCCTTTTTAGTTCTCTTATTTCAATAGCAATAATTATTGCATCTATTTTATATTATCAAAATAGTGTAGATGATATTGTTAAAATATCGCATATTGAAGCTGTTTTTGGCTTAATTTTGCTTGCTGGTGTTGCCCTGACAAGTCTTTCAACTTTTATTTCGGTAAATGGTTACTTAAACTCTAAATCGGAAGAACTTTATTAATTTATTATTTTCCTTTTAACTTTAAAACTTTACAAACTTTCAACTTATATATGAAATTATACTCAATAGAAACAGGAAATTTTAAGCTCGATGGAGGAGCGATGTTTGGCGTGGTGCCGAAAGTTTTATGGCAAAAAATATATCCAGCCGATGAGAACAATCAATGTGATTGGTCGATGCGTTGCCTTTTAGTCGAAGATGGAGATCGTAAAATACTTATTGATAGCGGAGTAGGAGATAAACAAAGTGAGAAATTCCTGAAAAATTTCGGACTTTTTGGTGATGATACAATGATTGGTTCTTTGGCTAAACATGGTTTTAAACCAGAAGATATAACCGATGTTGTTCATACTCATCTTCATTTTGATCATGCAGGTGGCACTATAAAATATGATGAAAATGGTAATCTTGTGCCTACTTTCCCAAATGCAACTTTGTGGGTAGGAAAAGAACAATGGAACGAAGCTGTAAATCCAAACGAAAGGGAACGAGCTTCTTTTTTGAAGGAAAATATTTTACCAATGCAAGAAAGCGGAAAATTAAAACTTATCGAAGAAGAATGTGAACTTTTCCCTAATTTCTTTGTGCGTTTTTTTTACGGACATACAATTGGGCAACTAATTCCGCACATAAAATATAATGGGAAATGGTTAATTTACGGAGCAGATTTATTTCCGTCTAGTGCGCACATATACGAGCCGTATATAATGGGTTACGACATGAATGCCCGCCAGACGTTGGCAGATAAAAAACGGTTTTTTGAAGAAGCTCACAAACATGATTATACAATCTTTTTTGAACACGATATTTACAATGAATGTGGAAATCTGCTAAAAACAGATAGAGGAACAAAAATTCATGAAACTTTTTCGTTGGAGGAGTTTATTGAAGGCTAAAATATTATTAAAACATTGAAATGAATAGAGAAGAGCTAAATTCATTGTCCAAAATTGTTGTTGATTCTGCTTTTTCAGTACACAAAGAAATGGGTCCTGGCTTGCTTGAAAGTATTTATGAATTATGTCTTATTAAAGAGTTTAAATTAAGAGGAGTAAATATTAGAAGTCAATATTCAATTCCTTTGATGTATAAAGGATATGAATTATCAAAAGATTTTAGAATTGATATTTTAGTGGAAGATGAAATAATAATTGAACTAAAGACTGTTGAATTTGTTTTGCCCGTCCATAAAGCTCAAATTATTTCGTATTTAAAATTGGCTGATAAAAGGCTAGGATTTCTTATCAATTTTAATGTTCCTGTATTAAAAGAAGGCATTCAGAGATTCGTGAATAATTTTTAAAAATAAAACCGAAAAGTCGCCAAAAAAAATAGCGTCTCAGCGTCTTAGCGGTGAAAACAATTAAACAGCAAAGTCACAAAGTCGTCAAAAAAATTGTGTCTCTGCGTCTTAGCGGTGAAAACAATTAAACCGCAAAGTCACAAAGTCGTCAAAAAATAGCGTCTGAGCGTCTTAGCGGTGAAAACAATTAAACCGTAAAGTCACAAAGTCGTCAAAAAATAGCGTCTGAGCGTCTTAGCGGTGAAAACAATTAAACCGCAAAGTCACAAAGTCGCAAAAAAAAATAGCGTCTCAGCGCCTTATCGGTGAAAAAAATGGGAATTTATATACACATACCGTTTTGCTCTTCAAAGTGTCGATACTGCGATTTTTTTTCAAGAGTTGTTAATAATGATGAAGTTAAGGCTAATTATGTTAACGCTTTGTGCAAAGAAATTGAACTTCAAAAAAAATATCTTGGAACGAATAAAATCAGCACAATTTATTTAGGCGGAGGAACTCCTACTGTGTTGAAACCCAGTCAATTGAATAGAATATTTGAAGCTGTGTTTAAAGTCTTTGATTTACAGAAAGATAATGAAATTACCATAGAAGTCAATCCAGAAGATTTAACTTTACAATATTTACAAGACCTGAAAAATTATACTCCAATAAACAGATTAAGCATTGGCTTACAGTCATTTTCTGATGAAGAATTAAGTTTTATGAACCGTAAACATTCTGTTGAAACATCTCAAAAAGCAATCGAAAATGCTCAAAAAACAGGATTTTATAATATTACCGGAGATTTAATTTTCGGACTGCCGAGTCAAACTTTAGAGCAGTGGAATTATAATTTAAAAAAGTTTATTGAACTTAATATTCCGCATCTTTCAGCTTACAGTTTAACGATAGAAGAGGGGACAGTCTTCGGACTTTGGAAAAAGAAAAAACGTATTACTGAAATTGACGAGGAATTAAGCTTAAAAATGTATCAAAAACTTATTGAAAAATCTGAGGAAAATAATTTTCAGCATTACGAAATTTCAAATTTTGCAAAAGAAGGTTTTATCGCCAGGCATAATTTTTCATATTGGACAGGTGAAAAATATTTGGGAATTGGAGCTTCGGCGCATTCATTTGATGGAAAAACAAGACAGTGGAATGTTGCAAATATCGAGAATTATATTAAATCAATTCAACAAAATTTAATTCCTGCTGAAAAGGAAACTTTAACAGAAGCAGACAAATTTAACGAGTTCATTTTAACTGGATTAAGAACGTATTTAGGCGTAAAAATCAGTAGGTTAGAAGATGAATTTGCCGATTTTTATAGACAAATCAGGAAAAATATTGAAGAATTAGAAAATAAAGGTTTTGTGGAAAAAAAAGATAATCATTTTGTATTAACAAAAAACGGAAAGTTTGTTTCGGATGCGATAATGTCTGAATTGATGGTTGTATAGATTTTTAAAAAAGACTTATATTTGCAAAAAATGGAATTATGATAACAACATTTAAACTAAATATATCGGAATTAGATAATGATTTTATAGATGCAATCCGCAAAATCTTTAAAAATCAAGATATTGAGTTGACAATAAAAGCTTCTGGAAATTATTCTCAAAAAACACTGAAGGCAAAGGAAAATGCAGAAGTAAATGAAAATATTGTTGAATATTCTGTTCAAGATTTTGAGAAAATGGCAAAAGAATTAGAAGAAAAATGAAAATAATTTCTTTTGAACAATCAGCTCTTCAGGATTATATTACTTGGTCTTCATTAGATAAAAATATTTTTAAGAAAATAAATAAGCTCATCAAAGATATTTTAAGATCTCCTTTTGAAGGTGAAGGAAAGCCTGAAGCTTTGAAATATGAAATGTCAGGATATTGGTCGAGAAGAATATCTGATTCGGATAGGCTTGTTTATAAAGTTGAAAATGAAACCGTTCTTATTATTCAATGTAAAGGTCATTATTCAGACAAATAAACACTTAATTTGATAAAAAATTCACAATGAAAATATTAGTAAATCACAGTTTGCCAACAGTAGAGGCAAAAAACAGAATTTTAAAATTAGCCGAAGAGTTAAAAAAAGACTACGGAAGTCAAATTAGCAATTATTCCGAAACATGGAATGGAAATGTTGCCGAAATAGCTTTAAAAGCAATGGGAATGAACATAAGCGGCACTCTTGAAATTTTCTCTGATAAAGTTACAATGAACGGAAAAGTTCCATTGATGGCAAAACCTTTTCAAGGGCAGATTGAAAATCTAATAAAATCTAAACTTGTTGAGTTGTTGGCTTAAAAGATTAGCTGTCTGAAATGTTTTTAGACAGCTTTTTTTATTTTTTAGAAGTCAAAATTATCAGGGTCAGGTCCAACTCGCATGTTTTTGTTTAAGTTGTTTATTTGTTGCATTTCTTCGGCTGTAAGTTCAAAGTTAAAAATATCAATACTTTGTGCAATTCTTTCGGGGTTAACTGATTTTGGAATCGCAACCAAACCTAATTGAATATGCCAGCGTAAAGTTACCTGAACAGCAGTTTTACCATATTTTTTGCCTATTTCCTGCAATAATTTATCCTCAGAAACTCGTCCTTTTGCAATTGGTGACCAGGATTCAATAATAATACCGTGTTTTTTGCAAAATTCTCGTAATTCTACTTGCGTCAAATAAGGGTGGAGCTCAATTTGGTTTACGGCAGGAACAATATTCGCAGTTGTAAAAAGTTTTTCAAGATGATGTTTGTGAAAATTGCTTACACCAATGTTTTTTACTACACCTTCTTCGTACATACGCTCAAACGCTCGCCAGGTTTCTGTCATTTTAGAGCTAAAAAATGGCCAATGAATAAGATATAAATCAAGGTAATCGGTTTGAAGTTTTTTTAGGCTTTTTTCAAAAGCTTTTAGTGTAGAATCGTAACCCTGATCGCTGTTCCATACTTTTGAAGTGATAAACAAATTTTCCCTTCTTGAGTTGAGTTTTTTTAGAGCGTCTCCAATTTCGTTTTCATTTCCATATACAGCGGCAGTGTCTATTAGTGTAAATTTACTGTCCAAAGCAGCTTTAATAGAGTTTTCAACGTCATTATTATTTGTTGTTCTGTACGTTCCTAATCCTAGCGCAGGTATTTGTTTTTCGTTATTTAGATTGAAAAAAATCATAGTTTATTTTTCAGATACAAAGATAAAATTTTTTGACTATATTTGTGCAAAGAAGTTCATGGTTCTCATTTCAATTTTTATAAATATAATTACAGACTAACAGAGTGAATAATTTATGGGCGATTTTTTTGATGAAACAACTTTTTCAGACAAACCAATTAAAGCTAAACCGGATTGGAAACCTTTGAGGGATAAAAAACTTTGGCCTTGCGCTAAATGTGGTTCAGAGAATGTTGTTTGTATCCATAGCGAAGGCGGAGGTTGCATTATTGGATATTCATTCGAAAACGAGTATTTTTGTTATGATTGCAAACATTACACATTGTATGAATGGGGTTATGAATCTTAATTTGAAGCACCGATACTGGCTACTGGTACTGGTTACTGGTCACTGGTTACTGTTCACTGTTCACTGTTCACTGGTTAACTGATAATAGATTTATGGGCGATTACACAGAAAATATTAGAACATCAAAACAACCAATAGAAGCTCCTCAAAATTGGGTGGTAAAGAATGACAAAAGAAAAAAATGTGCTAATTGTGATTCAGAAAACACCGAATGTATTTTATTTGAAGGAGGCGGAAGCATTATTGGCGCATGGTTTTACGAAGAATATCATTGCAAAGATTGTGGTTTTTTTACCTTATACGAAACCGATTACGATTCCTGATTTAATCAAATGTTACAAGAATTCCGTCTAAAAAATCTAACCAGTTTTCCGCAGAATAAACTTTTTTCGTTTTTGTGTAAATATAATAAAGTATAACGATATCATGTGAAATAAACAATGTAAGCCCTTTGGTTGTTGTGTTTTCTTTTATAAAATTATCCATTCTTTGAGCACCTTCTTCAAGACTGTAAAAACCTGGCCTTTCTCCTCCTCGAATAAGTTTGTAATAACCATCAAAAAAACTTGTTTTGGTAAAATGAGAATAAGCTAGTTTTTGGTCTTTAACAAAAGCAGAAGGGTCTCCCAACATTTTAGTTGATATTATTTCTACTTGTTTATTGTATCCATTTATGATTTGTTCGGCAGTTTGAATGCATCTTTTTATAGGACTGGTGAAGATTTTGTTTAAAATTTTATTTTGAGTGGATTTCCCATATTCTATTGCCATTTTTTTCCCGTCAGGGGTAATGTTAATATCGTCACCTGATTCTCCGTCTTTTATAGTGTATCTTTCAGTGTGTCTTATTAAAGCAGCATTTTTTTTGTTTGGGTCAATATTTCTTAAGTCAAGCATAAATTGTTTTTTTACAAAGGTACTAATTGTTTTTTTGTCCTCAAATTTCAATTATTGTCAATAAGTTCGATTATAAATTAAAAAAAATTATATTTGTGGGTAATTGATAAAAAATACGATTATGAATACCCAGGAGTTAATTCAACGTTTGTTGAATGAAAATAAGTCTTTTTTTACAAAAAATAAAGCGTTTTTAGGTGATGATATTCCTGCTGAAAAGTTTGAAATAATTAAAAAATCTCATCAACTTGCCGAATCTGAAAATATATTATGGGCTGTTGATCGAACACTTTCAGGAAAAGCAACTGATAGTTGTATTATTACAAATTTTGGTATCCGTTTCATCCAAACTATTCTAGGCCAGGTTACTGTTAAGTCAATACTTTGGTTTGATATTGCAGAGTTTTTTTATAACAAAAAGAAAGGTTTTGTTTTTATCAGTAAAAAAGGAGACGAAATTGTTTTTGATAGAATGGATTTCGATGTGTTTTATAAAAAAGATTCAGAGCAAATAGATACTATTGTTAAAGTAATAGGGAAGATAATTGAGGTTGTTTCGCTTAAACCACCGGAATTACCTATGTCTGAAAATGAGGAAAAATTTATGGATGATGTCAAATTTATGTTTGAAGATGACGGACAAATAATAGATGCCGAAAAACGTATTTTAGATAACTTAAGCAATAAATACGGAATTGAAAAAAAACGTGCTGAGGAAATTATTTCTGTTGCATTTCAAAGCTTTCAATTATCAGATATGAATGAATATATGAATGAAGTAAAAACAATTTTAGATAAAAATGGACAAATAGGAGAAGCCGAGCGTAGAGCACTTGATTTTTTTAGAGAAAAACTTGGTATTTCTGTCGAAAAAGCTAAAAAAATTGAACTATTAACCATAAAAAACACCAATTAAAACAATAAAATATGATCACACACAAAATTCTTTTAATCGTACTTAGTTTTATGTTTTTGTTCTCTTGTAAAAACAATTCTTCGGAAAAATTAGAAGTGGACAATAAATCAAATGAAAAAAAAGTAGAAAATATTAAAGAAAAAACAACTTATAAAGGAAAATTTGATTTTGGTTTTGTTTCTTCTAACCGATACATTTTACTAGACACATTAGTATCTGATGATTTGTCGATAGGAGAGGCTAGTAATTTAATAAACTACGCCGATGGTAGATTTACTGCTCAAAAAGATATTGATTATGATTTACTACCGGAAGAATATAAAGATTTAATAAATTCTGAAATAAAAGTTGGCGCATCAAGTGGCGAATTTTATACAGTGAAAATTAAATCTATTAAGATGATTGCCGAATGTATTCCTCATTTTGGAACGCTTCAGAATTGGTCTGGTGAATATACTGATAATGGAGAATATAATGATGCTGAAAAATCAGCTGAATTATGGGATATGGGTAGTTATTATTTAGTTGCTGAATTTGAAGAAGTTAAATATGAGCAAATTATTTTTGCTGTCCCAATGGATTCTAAAGCAAAAATATATCCAGAGGTTGAAGCTCAAGAACTAGATAATACTGATAATTATAGAACACAAATAATTGATAATCTATCAAGTACAGAAATATTTAAGGCAAATCAGGAAGAATACGAGAATTCAGAATCTGCAACTGATGAAAAATGGTGGAATAATAATGAAACTTGGGAATTGTATTCATACATTCCTGGAGAAAACAATGAATTTTATGTTGCTTTATATTTAGTAGGTGGTAATCCTTGTGGAGGAGATTATTTTTTCTCAACATTTTCTGTAACTAAATTCAAAAAAGGCAGTTTGGTTGAAAATATGTATTTCGAGGAGCTAGGTTATTATTTAGTTTTGGCTATTGATTTGAATGACGATGGGGTTTTAGAATATATTGTTGAAGATTTCTTTGGAAGAAGAATTCTTTTATTCTTGGGAGATCATGATTGGGAAGAATTGTATGAATGGACTATTCCGTATTTAGATTGTCCTTGTTGAAAAAAAAGAAAGCCTCCTTTGTGGAGGCTTTTTTAGGTTATTGAATAATGATTTTTTTCAAAAACGTTTCACTTTCATTTGTTAGTTTAATAAAATAAATTCCTTTTGAAAAATTGTATAAATCAATAGTTGTTTTATCAGAAATATTCGATTTAGTCATTAAAATCTTGCCACTTTCATCAATAATTTCTAAATTGATACTTCTTGTGTTGTCTTTTAAATCAATATTGATAAAGTTTATTGCAGGATTTGGATAAATATTAATAGTTAGCTTATTCAAATCAGGAATGTTCACATAGTAAGTATATACAACTTCAGAAAGCAAAGCGTTTCCGGTAAATCTTTCAAATCCATTGTTGTTTGAAGCTAAAACTCTCAGTTGTAAGTCGCCGGCATTAAGGTCGATATTTCCTACAATAATCGGTTTTTCGGTACAAATATTCCATGTGTTTCCTGCATCTAATGAAAATTCATAATCTGCAATTTCGCCAAAATTAACATTGTTAGTCCAGTCAAAAGTATTGTTGTTATCATCAACAATCCCATTTGTTGGAGCTTCGGGTTTGTTAGGCACAACAAAATTAAGGACAGCCGAAGCAAGTTCTGTTTCTGTTGAAATAAATCTAAAATAAACATCAGTTCCGGGTGTTAATGATAAATTTGTGTTTGTACCAATAATATTTGATGAGTAAAAATCATTGTCATAATTATATTCAATTGTAGATGGAATAGTTTCATTGGTTTGTTCAGCTATGTAATCAATTGTAAAAGAAGGAGCAGAAGGTTCTGTTAATGTTACTATTAGCCTGTTGTTGTCTGTTTTCGCTATTTCTCTTACTATTACTGTTCCTTCAATAAAATCAACAGAATTTGTAGTTGTTTCCTCACAAGTTATCCAGTTATTATTACCTGTAAGTTCGTATTCCATTTCTGAGGTTGTGTTTGTAAGTTGTCCATTTAAAACATTATAATCCACAAGTGATAAGTCTATCCAAGTTTTGAAATTTGCAGGATTGTTGTTCTCGGTTGAAACAAGATATTTGATTGTTGTACTACCTGAATTCTTTTCGCATACCATAACTCTATATTCTGTTCCTGCGTTTAATCCTGTAATATCAATGCCTCCATTGTGAGAAACACCGTTGAAAACACAATACCAATTATCAATATTGCCACCCAACCCAAATTCTGTATTTGCGGTGTAATCTGTATTGTCAATTGGAGCTACTTCGCCACTAGTATTTTGAGTAATAAATACAAGTCTTTCTTCTCCGTTTCCATCTGACCAGTTTAAATTTACAGAATTTTGGGATAAATTTGTAAATACTATATTTGAGTCTTGTTCTGTTGGAGCAACAACATTTTTAATAAAATAAACCGAACCTGAATTATATCCGTTATCTCCTGAGAAATTTGCACCAACAAGACAATAATTGTTTTCAATTGCTACTGCTGATCCATAATGAGCCGCATACGAATAATCAGATGCTTTTATTTTTTGATTTTCAGTTGCATTTGCCCAGCCCGAAACAGGTTTTTCAAAAATATAGGAAGCTCCGTCTTGATAAATAGAATTTGTTGAATAACTTGCACCGGCAATAATTATATCATTAGAAATATCTACGCTAAATCCTAAAAGAGAAGTTGTAGTCAAAGTCGTCAATTTTGCTTTTAAATTATTGTTTTCATAAACATACACAGCACCAAAATTTGATCCTTTTTCGTCATTATATGGTGCGCTGATAACAAAAGTTGTATCAGAAATACCTATAGAAAATCCAAATTGATCTCCTTCAATTCCATCGGGAGAAGTAATTTTGTATGATTCTGTCATATCTGACCAATCTTGACTATTATAAACAAAAACAGCTCCTGTACGAACAGAACCATTTGTGGAATAATTTGCTCCAACTATTGCAATTGTATCGTTTATTGCAACTGAATATCCTAATCGTGCTAAATCTGTTCCTGTTTGAGTAAGAATTGCTTTTTGAGTCCAAGTTTCGGAAATGTTTTCATAAATAATAGCAGAACCTTTGCCGATAACACTGTTGGGAGCACCAATTATTAATAAATTTTGTTGAATATCAACGGAATATCCAAAACTTCCGTAAGTATAAATTGAATTTGTTTTTTGGGTTTCCGTCATATCTTCCCAGCCGTTAGTAGGTTTTTTAAAAACATAAAAAGCACCTGAGTTGAAACCGTTTTCATCACAATAAGGAGATCCAACAACAACATAATCGCCTGAAATAGCAACAGAATATCCAAAATAGTCATCATCTAGTCCATCTGATGCTGTAATTCTTGCTATTGTTTCCCAGTTGTTGTTGATTTTTTGAAGAATATAGGCACAACCTGTTTGATTTTGATATCCATAAGCACCAACAACAGCGTAATCTCCATCAATATCTATGCTTGTTCCAAAATATTCATATCCATTTGTTAAGTATGTCGAAGCTGCTATTTTATCTGAAATTTCTGTATAACCGGAAATAGGTAAAAAAGTAGAATAAACAGCTCCGCTATATTTATAATTGTATGGATCTCCGTATTTACCTATTAAAATATTATTTCCTGAAATAGCAAAGTCGTTTCCAAAATAATCGTAAGTGTTTCTGTCTGTGGCTCTTATAGTTGCTGTATTGCTCCAAGTACCTGAAGATTCAGTAAAAGCATAAACAGCTCCAACATAACTTGATTCATAATTAGAACCTATCAAAAGTGTTGAACTTTCCATTTTCAGTGATTTGCCAAATTCAGCAGAGCTGGGAGAATCGGTTGTGGTAAGTTTTTGATCTTCGGTTGCATCAGTCCATCCTAAAACAGGTTTTTCGTATATATAAACAGCTCCGTTATTGGTTCCTGAATCGTCATCACCGGTGGAACTAATTGCAATATAATCGCCGGAAATTGCTACTTTAAAACCAAATTTATCATTAGCTTCAATATCAGATGCGCTTAAAATGGCTGTTTCGGTCATGTCTTCCCAACCAGTTTCAGGTTTTTCAAAAACATAAGCAGAACCTTCATTTATACCTCCTACATAATTTGTATATGCTCCAACTACAATAACATCGTTGTCATAAGAAATGGAAGAGCCAAAATGAGCAGAATTTGACAAATTTGTTGCTGAAAGCATAGCTGTTGGATTAGTCATATTTGCCCAATCAGTTCCGGGTTTTTCGTATATGTTTACCCGACCTTGTACCGCTAAATTGTCTTCGCCAACAAAAATAATATCATCTGTAATTTCTACGGATCTTCCAAAATATGAGTAATAACCAGAGCCTGTATTTGACAAAACTGCAGTTTCTGTCATGTCTTCCCAACCTGTTACAGGTTTTGTGTAAACAAATACTTTCCCACTAATTAGGCTTGGATAAGTATTACAACCTACAACAATATTGTCTCCTTTAATAGCAACGCTATAACCTACATTTAATCCTTCAATCGGGTTCGATTGAGTAAGAGTAGCAATATTTGTCCAATTTGTTCCATCATAGTACAACACAAAAGCTCGTCCGGAATTGTTGTTGTATCCTGGCGCACCAACAACAGCGTAGTTTCCATCAATATCAACGCTTATTCCAAATTGTTCATTCGTAGCATTCAAATAAGGAATAGGTAAACTTTTTGAAATTTCTTCCCAATTTTGAGCATCAATACTAAAGAAAGATGCAAAAAACAGAATAAATGCAATAAAACTGTATTTTTTCATTGATTTGTTTTTAATAGTTAATAATTTTAGAAAAAAACCTCTCGAAAGAGGTTTTTAATAACATTAAAGAGAATTTTAATTACTTGATTTTACTCTCAGGTACGGGAAATTCCATCGGGGTTAACATATCGCCGCTTGTGTTGTAATCCACAACCTGACTTACATAAGGTTTTCCGTAGCTACCTGTGTAGTCTTCTTTTATCAGAACAGAGCGAGCAATTCTATAAGCACCGTTTGACGTTTTGTATAAAATATCTGCTTTGCATGTTCTGTAAACAGGTAAGTTTAAAATATCTACGGTTACTTTCCATTCTGTTTGGGCAGCAACATCTATTATCACTGAGCCACCATTAGGAGAAATACTTGTTTTTAAGTAATTGTCAACAGAAGTCCATTCTCCTCCGGCATGTGATAGTTTTTTTGCAGACGAAGAACTAATTAGTTGTTGTCTAGCAGTTTCTGTAAGGTTAAGATTAACAGTTGTTTCAGCTATTGAATACCATTTGTTATGAAATTCGCTTGTGTTTTCAAAAGTTGCAGAGTATGGAATACATTCAGTAGAGTATGCTTTAATTTTTAGAGTATGATTTCCGCTTTTCATTTGCCCGCTGTAAATTAAGTCGTATAATGCGTAGGGCAGGGGATTAGTAATTGAACCTCTATGAAATAAATCTTCGGAATTGAAAGTTGCTTCATTATTTTCAAAGTCTTTGTCGTTTGCCGGTAGAATTGTCAAATTGAAAGATTTTTGAGATTCATAAGCATCGTCGTCAAATTCTGTTGTCCATGCAGCAAGGAATTTTCCGTCAAGTTCTGCGTAGAAATTAAGGTTTCCGTGGTCATAATCGCACGTATTAGCTTTGCACCAATAAATATTGTAGAATTTTGGCGGATTTGGAAGTTCAAGTTTTGATGTAATTGGGGAGCTTCCAATATTTAATGTGCTTGCAGCATAATTAAAGTTTCCAATGTCCTTGTCGTTTAAAGGTCGTAAATATTTTGGACCTCTTTTATAAAGTTCTTTTTTGTTATTATCATCCATTGAAATTGTTATTTCTCCGCTTGCGATTATTCCGGCAGGTTCTTTTGCATCACTTTCGCCTAGCCCAAATTCAACTTTAATTTTATTATTGCCGTTTTTAAGGTTAAGAATTTCAGCAATAGTAAATTGCATATTGATTGAGTTTTCTGTAAATAATTGTTGCAGCAACCAAATATCTTGTTCTTGTGATAATAAATCAGGGTTTTCTTGTAATTTTTTCCCAAAATCAGAATTAATTGTCAATGGGATATCAAAATCATTCCAAACTTTTGAGTAGTTACTGGTAAATTGATAAGGACCTGTAACAGAAACAAGTTTATCGTTTATGTAAAATTTGAAGAAACCATAAGCATTAAAAGTGCTTGACAATCCTAAGCCTTCTGAATATTCCATCATTGTTTTGCCAAGATTTATTTTAGCAAAAAGTTCGTCGCTAGCAGGTACTTTTTCAGTAAATTGAAAATCTTTGAATTTAGTATAGAAATATATTTTACCTGCTTCGTTGTCTGATGCATTATAAACTACATCATTTACTTTTGTTGAAGAATTAGAATTACATTTTTCAATTTCGCTTCTGTAATATTTTTCCTGTCCCCAGTATTCCATAACAGCCATAACAGAATCAAGGTCAGCTTGTGCAAGTTGACAATCACCTTTTTCAATTTCATCAGAAAGTTTGGTCATGTATTGATTTTCAACATTACTTTCCATTTCCTTAACTTTTTGTGAAGCACTATAATCACCGGAATTTTTAGCAAGAGCAGCTTTATAGTATTTTAATGCTGATAAATAATCTCCTTCTCCTGCTTTTTCGGCACCTTTATTCATCAACGAGCTATAACTTCCTTTTTCGGCATTGTCTGATTTTGAGTTGTCGTCATCTTTGTCTTTGTCATTGTCCTTGTCCTTTTTGTTGTTTTTAACATTGTTTACTCCGTTTTTAACATTGTTAACGTTAATCTGAGCCGAAACGCCTACACTAAAAACAGAAAAGATTAAAAACGTTACAATAAAAATCACTTGTTTTTTCATAGTTAAATAGATTTAGAATTTGAATAAAACTACGCACAAAACAAGTGAGCTAATTAAATAAACTTGTGAATTGGATTTATTTGCAGGTAAGTAGCAGAAAAAATAGAGTAAGTGACTTTAAAGCAGTTTGAATTTTTTCATCAAATCTTCTTTGAATTTTCTGCTGATGCCGAAAAAATATATAAATTGGTGTTATTTTGATAAGTTGGAACTTTTTATATGAATTAAGGTTTAATTAAAATTTTAAACTGTAACTTATTGAAGGAATGATTGGGAAAAGGCTTTGTTGGTATAGTTTTTTGACTGTTTTCCCATTTTCAATATTAGTGTCAAAAAAGTAAAAGTATGGATTTTGACGATTGTAAGTATTATATATATTTATAGACCAAATTCGCAAACATTTTTCTTTTTGTTTTTTAAAATTAACAGATAAATCAAGTCTGTGATAAGGTTTCATCCGATAAGAATTTTTTTGTGTAAAATATTCCGTATGGTTAATCCAAGTGTTATTAGATAAAATATTATAACTGTCTATGGTTTCGATATATGCACTAGGTAAACTAATAGGTCTTCCTGACTGAAAAATCCAAAATATAGAAAAATCAATATTTTCGTTTAATTTATAAGCAGCAAAGATTTTAAAGTCATGTGGTCTGTCATATTCATATAAATACTCATTCCCAAGATTTATTTCAGCAAATTGTCTTGTTGTTTTTGAATAAGTGTACGCAATCCAACCGTTTACTTTCCCATTTGTCTTTTTTAAAAATAATTCAATTCCTTTACTTATTCCAATTCCTTCTTTCACACAGTTTTCTTCCCAATTATTAGCATTGTTTTGTATTGTGCCATACTCAAAAGCTAATAAATTTGTTGTTTTTTTGAAATAAAGATCGATATTCAGACTCAGATATTGAGAAAATATTAAGTTAACACCAGAAGCCACTTGTTTCGCATTTTCAGGAGGTGTCTGGTTTGTGGCAGGCAGCCATAAAGCACTTTCACCGCCATAATCAGCATATTGAATCTTGTGAATATTTTGGGTAGTTTCGGTATATGATGATTTTAGAGACAGCCATTTACTTAATATAATATTAATATCTACTCTGGGCTGCAAAGAGTTAAAAAACTTTTTATTAAATTTATATACGTTATATCTTAATCCCAAGTTAAGGATTAAAAATTTACCTAATTTTATATCGTTTTCTAAAAAAGCAGAATATTCTTCTGATTTATATTTTGTTGAAATAGTAGTGTCTATTGTATTACTTATTGTATTATAATCAAGAAAATAAGAATTTGCAGGTTCAAATGTATGAGAAACAATATTAAATCCAATAAAAAGTTTGTAAAAATTTGAAATAAAAATAGTAGAATTGTTGTTAAATGACATATCGAAAATAGAAGAATAAAATCTACTTTCATACGAAGTCGTGTCATTTGATTTTATGTTTAAGTATTTATTTTCAGTGTTATACTTGAATTTAGACATAATAAAAGTGAAATTTGAAAATGAATTTCTAAATAATTTTGTATTCCATCTAATAGAACCTAAAGAGTTTCCGATATTTAATCTGTACTTATATTTTGAATAGTTTGAGTTATCTGAGTCATTAAAATTGGATGCAGAATTATCTTTTCCTTTGTAAAAACTTATAAATAATTTATTGTTATTTGAAAATTTATAATTAAATTTTAAGTTCGCATCGTAAAAAGAAAAAGAAGAAGCATCTTTATTATTAAGTAAATATGTATAAGGTATTGTAAATAAATCAATAAAAGAACGTCTATATCCAAAAATAAATGACAATTTTTCTTTGATAATTGGACCTTCCACAAAAAAATTAGATGTAACCGGACTAATTGTAAAATTGTAATGAAAATTTTTCATATCACCGTCTTTTGTGCGAATGTCAATCACGGAAGATAATCTTCCACCGTACCTCGCAGGATATGAAGTTTTGTACAATTCCACATTTTTTATTGTATTAATATTAAAAATAGACACAAAACCGCCTAAATGATTTAGATAATATACAGGAGCATCATCTATAATTATTAAATTCTGATCGCTTGAGCCACCATGTACTATCAAATCGCTTTTCCCTTCAGTGCTTTGAGTTACTCCTGAGAGCATTTGCATACCTTTTAAAATATCAACTTCTGCTCCTAACATAGGCATAATTTTAAAATTAGAAACATCAAGGTTAATCATACCTATTGGCTTTTCTAACATATTTTCTTTAGAGTTGATCACAATCTCTTCTATTTCCAAATCATTTTTTTGAAGCTGAAAAACAATTGATGTATCACTTGAAATATGCAAAAACAATATTTCACTTTTATACCCGATATGATGTATTCTGAAAACACAAGTGTCTGCCAAGATAGCTTTTAAATTAAAATATCCGTATCCATTTGTTTGAAAAAACAAATTGTTATATTCTACAAAAGCACCAATCAATCTTTCTTTTGAGTCTTTGTCTTCAACATAGCCGCTTATATTATATTTTTGCCCGAACAAATTAATTGTAATTAATAAGTAAAAACAAACTAAAATAGTTTTAATGATAATTTTCGCCTTCATAGATTAAGGTATCATAAATTGGATTAAATCCGGCAAAAATGCCTAATCCGTTAGTAATATTTGAATAAATGTAAAAATCCTGATTTGTATTATATAAATCAGGAAGTGTATTAATTATCTCAGCTTGAATAACAGATTTTTTATATTTATAATTGGCAAAACTGATTTTATTAAGCTGTAAAATAACAATTAGATTTGTGTCTATCGTTTCAGAATAAGCGTGAGGCAAAAATATTTTGTCAGTCTCATAGTCAATAGAAAAGCTTTGGGTTTCATTTTGAAAAAAACTATCAGAAAAGATGACATTAGTATAAAAATTTCCAATCATATTATTTGTTTCATTTGAAATAACGTTACTTTCTGCCTGAAACCAGCAAAATGAAGTAATAAAATTGCTGTCTATATATCCTGATCTAGTATATGGAAAACTCAAATTATAGTAATCGGAGCCGATTTTATCAGCTATATTAAAATCTAATGTTGAATACAAGTAGCTTTCAATTTCTTTACAATAAGCTGTGTTGTTAACATAATTATAATCACTTTTTGATGGAATTGTATCAGTTGCATAAATAATTTCATATTCAGGAACATCTATCTTTATTGTATATGGAGTTTCAATATTCGCAACTACATTTGATAAATAATCTCCATTACCTACATATTTTAAATCATCAATTTTTGCAAAACCTGACCACAATTCAATTTTAGCATTTTCTATAATCTCAGTGTTTGTATCAAGAGGATTTGCTGAAAAAGAGAGATGTACATTGAAAAGACTATCAGGACAAAAAAGGCAATTAACAACAACTTGTTTATCAATCTGTTTAAAATCTAAATCTACTTCTTTTATGCAAGAATAATTAAGAAAAACTATTGCAAAAAAAAACAACCAAATGATATTTTTCATATAAAATTATTCAAAAGTTATAATTTGCTTCTTAAAAATAGAATAAATAAGCAAGTATTTCTATTGGAAAAATGAAAACTTGCTTAAAAATTCCATAATTATAAGATAAATCAAAATTTCATTACCAAATCAATGTAGTGCTTAAAGTACCTTCCTCTCCTGCTTCGAAATTAGCAGTAATTTCATTAGGTTTTACACTGAAGAAATTTGAATACATAGGGGCTGTGACCGAAAAACTATTATTGTCATGATCCCCAGTGTTGCCAGACTTCGCTCTATATCCTAGTGGAGCATCATCACATTTGTTTTTTGTATAAACCCATCCTGATATTCCTGCGTATAAATATGTACTCCAATTTTTCCATCTCTTTCCATTCCAATAAGATGTTTTTACACTAGCTTTTAAATGATGGGTAAATAATACAGCATTATTTACAATATCTATTTTTCCTTCAATTTTTCTTTTGATACCATCTTCTATCCATGTCTCCATATCCCAGGCAGTTGAAATATTTTCTCTGCATTTTGTAGTCTTACATTCTACACAATAGGTTTCTTCATTTTCATAATCTCCATATACTTTAATAATGCCTTCTTTTTCCAAATTGGTCAATGAATTAATGTTTAATTTCTCTAAAATAGTAAAATCTAAATTAAATATTTCCACTGTTATTTCTTCGGTCATAAAAACAAAAATACTATTTTCAATAATTACTTCTCCATTTTTATTTAATAAAGCTCTTAACGTTACGTCGCTTATATAATAATTATCAGGATTGTATATTTCTTCTTGATCAAAAATTTTATTATATTCGTCAATTTTATCTTGAATTTCTGCTCTTAAACTTCTAAAATATAAAGAATTTTCAAAACTACTATAAACTAAATTATAATCAATTTCTATACTTTCGGATAATTCAATTGATTCTTTATCACTTAAATTTTGAAAAATATTTGAAATTTTGGACAAATATAAATTGTTTATAGAGTCTAGTTCCCTATATGTTTTTCTGAAACTTTCCAAATCTTTAAAGACTAATATTCCATTTCTTACTAATATTTCTTCATGCTTTGGATAAAATAACTCAGTTCCAATAGTGTTGATTTCTGTTTTTTTACTTTCTATTTTTGTAATTTCCTGTTTTTCGCAACCACTAAAAATAAATCCAAGTGTTAAAACTGCAACCAAAAGTAGTGGTAAATTTTTTAATTTCATTGTTAAAATTTTTAAAAAAGTTAATAAATTATTCCGATATGGTTTTAGTGTTCGTGATTTTTGCATAGCAAAAAATTAAAACTAAAATAATACCAGCATTACACCCGAATTACAAATAATATTCTTTGGTTTGACAGGTGTAACAAGTTGATTTTTAGCGGATAATGTTTTCTGATAGTACGTACTTTCTGGGCGCAAAGTCAAAAAAAAAAAAAACAGAATGACCAAATTGAATTACATGTTTTACAACACTAATTTGTGTTAATTATTTGGAGCTATTGAGTTTATTGGGCTTTATAAAAATAGTTGTGTCTTATAGTTATTTTATAATTTATAGCAATAGTTTGTTAAACTTATTGGTGCATACATGTCTATTAAAGAGTCAAGGCTTTTTGTTTGGTGGTAGGAGGCTTTAAGTTTTCTACAACAACTTAAATTTTTTCATCAAATCTTCTTTGAATTTTCTGCTGATGCCGAAAAAATCACTTTTTATGTAAACCATGTTGTCTTCAATTTTGTCTATTTTATCAATTGCAACAGCGTGTGATTTGTGGATTCTTACTATGTTTTCGTCATTTATTTTTTCCAAAGTTGTTCGTAGATTGGAACTTGAAAAGAATTTTCCTTTTAGCGTTTTTATAAGTGAGTAATTGTCAACTGCCTGAATCCAAAGAATATCTGATATGTCTATTTTTATAAGTTTGTTGTTGTCTTTTACAAAAATAAAATTTTTATTATCCGATTCATTTAATAAAGTATTGGGTTCGTTATTTTTGAAACGTTCAATTGCAAGTGTTATATTGTGACTTAAATCGTTGTCTTTAAAGGGTTTAGTGATATAACCCATAGGATTTGTTGGTAAGGTTTCCTTAAAAAAAGAATCATCGGTATATGCTGTTAGAAAAATTACAGGAATATTAAATTTTTCTTTTATTATTTTAGCAATGTCAATGCCCGATTTTTTTTCGTTAAGGTTGATGTCTAATATTGCAATATCTATCTGTTTTTCAGCAAGTAACATAAGAGCTTCGTTGTACGATGAAGCATTACCCACAACGTCAAAATTCATTGCGGTTAAGCGATTTTCGAGGTCGAGTGCAATTGTAAACTCATCTTCAACTATCAGTACTTTTATTTTTTCTTCCATTTGTAAGTTTTATTTCCGGTGTTCAGGATTTTAATGGAATAACAATTTTAAATTTTACTCCAATTTCTGTTTCTTCGATTGAAAATGAACCTTTAATTTGTTTTGTCATACCTGTAATTAGATTCATTCCAAGTGAATTGGTTTTAATAATATCAAAATCAGAAGTAAGACCGGAGCCGTTGTCCGAATAAATAATTGTAGAATAATTGTTGTCATTTTTTCCGAAAATAGAAATTTCTGGTGTGTTTTGTTTACTAAACGCGTGTTTTATACTGTTTGTTATTAGTTCGTTCAATATTAATCCAAAAGTAACCGCATTATTAACTTCAAAAAAAACGTTTTCAATTTCCAAATTTAGATTTATTCTTTTGTCCGTTTTGTTCAAAGATTTGATAATATTTAAAGCCATTTCTTCAACATATTCTGCAATGTCGATTGATTTTAAATTGACTGATTTATAGAGTTTTTCATGTATTGCAACCATCGACGAGATTCTGTTACGGCTTATCTCCAAAATTTCTTCAACAGGTAAATCTTTTGAGTGACTTTTTTGTAAGTTAAGCAAACTTGATATTATCTGTAAATTGTTTTTAACGCGATGATGAAGTTCTTTGAGTAAAACTTCTCTTTCTGTTACTCTTAATAATAATTCTTTACTAAGTTTTGTTTTTATCCTAAATTGATAAAAAAATACAATAGCAAATAATGCTAAAACAAATGCTGTTAAGATTACAAAAATTAGAAATATGCTTCGTTTTTCTGCTAAGGCAGTTTTTTTATCTATTTCTAGCTGTTTAATTTTGGCTGTATTTTGCAGGTCTTTTATTTGATTTTCTTTGTCTTTTAAATCATATTTAACTTGCAGATTGTTTATGTTTTTTGTTTGTTCTAAGTTGAAAATTGAGTCTTTGATTGTTTGGCTTTTTTCAAGATATTTTAAAGCTGAATCTGCGTAATTTATTGATTTATAGGTAGTATAAAGTTTTGTGTAAATGTCTAATTGTAGTTTGAAAGAGTTTACTTTTATAATATTATCTAATGCAGAATAGTAATAATTTTGGGCTAAATTAAATTTATCGGTCAAAAAATAGTAATCACCGATTCCAATCAAAGCTTGAACAATTCCGAAAGTATAATCAGTTTCTGAAAATAATTTGTAAGCTTTTGAAAAATAAAAAAGAGCTTCTTTGTTTTCGCCAAGTTTAAAAAGAGCTTCTGCTAAATTTATATAAGAATTTCCCGCATCAGTTTTCCTGTTGTCTTCTTCCCAAAGTATTGCCGATTTTTTATATGTGTTTTTTGCCTGCTCGTAGTCTTTTTGTTTAAAGTATAAGCTTGCCATATCAGTTAGAACAAAAGCCTCGCCTCGTTTTTGTCCGGTTTTTTCATAAAATTCTTTTGATATGTTGAAAAAATGAAGTGCTTTGTCAAAATTATTTATTTCAAGATATAATTCTCCAATATTTGAATATACGTTTGCCAGATTAATAGTGTCTAAGGTGCTTTCAAAAATTTGCATTGACTCAAAATAATAAGAAAGCGATTTTTCATAGTCTCCAATTTCCTGATAAATACGTGCAATATTATTATCACACGAAGCAACACCTTCCATGTATTCGTCTTGTCTGAAATAATTCTGAGCCTGTTTAATGTAAAAAAGAGCACTGTCGTATTTGCCTGTGTTTTTATATGTTACGCCAAGTAATAGACTAACATAAGTTAGGTTTTCTATGTCATCAACTTTTGTGTTTTCGAGCGATTTTTGACAATAATAAATACACGAATCATAATTTTGGTAATGAATAACATAAGCTATCTGGTAGTAAATATCTGCAATGCTGTCAGTTGTTTTTAGCAGATTTTTAAGGGAGTCTATTTCGCTTTGACTAAATACGTTTTGCGTAAAAATAAGCAGAATTAGAAAAGGGAAAATTGTTTTTTTTATCAATTGTTTCACTGTTATGAAAATATTTAAGTCGCGAATATAATAAAATTTAGAAATAAGTTATTCTTTGAATTTTGGATTTTTGTTCGATTTAATTAAAACAATTTATTATTATTTTTTTTATCTATAATTCGCACTTAATTTTTTGACTTTTGACAATCGTAATAATGTCAAAATCTTTAATCTATTCTGTCAAAATGTCAATTTGCTCTATTTATAGTTATGTTTTATTTTTATTGATGTAACTTGAAGATTATTAAGTGTTTGCATAGCGTTATGATTCTTAATTCTTATTTCTTATCTCTTAACTTACTCTCGTGGCATAAGGTTTGAAAATGTAAAGCAGATAATAAAAACATAGTATTATGGATGCACAAAAAGGTAAAATTGGCGTAACCGCCGAAAATATTTTTCCAATAATTAAAAAATTCTTGTATTCTGAGCAAGAAATTTTTTTACGAGAATTGGTTTCTAACGCAGTAGACGCTACTCAAAAAGCTAAAACTTTGGCTAGAACCGGCGAACTTGAAGGCGAGCTTGGCGATTTAACAATTAGAGTTTCTATTGACAAAGAAAACAAGACAATAACTATTTCTGACAGTGGAATAGGGATGGATGCAGAGGAAGTTGACAAATATATCAATCAAATTGCATTCACCGGTGCAAATGATTTTCTTGATAAATATAAAGATAAAATTGACGCTATTATTGGTCATTTTGGTCTTGGTTTTTACTCCGCTTTTATGGTTGCCGAAAAAGTTGAACTTGTTACAAAATCCTACAAAAAAGACTCAAAAGCTGTACGTTGGATTTGTGATGGTTCTCCTGAATTTTCACTCGAAGATGCCGAAAAAGAAACCCGTGGAACTGATGTTATTCTTCATGTTGGCGAAGATGATAAGGAGTTTTTAGAGGATAGTCGTATTCAAGGGCTTTTGGATAGATATTGCAGGTTTTTACCTATTCCTATTGGATTTGGTAAAGAAAAAGAATATAAAGACGGCAAACAACTTGAAACCGAAAAAGATATTATAATAAATGATACAGAACCTATTTGGAAGAAGAAACCCACGGAATTAAAAGATGAAGATTACAAAGAGTTTTATAAAAAACTTTACCCGCAGAGCTTTGAAGATCCATTGTTTCATATTCATTTGAATGTAGATTTCCCGTTTAATTTAACCGGAATATTATATTTCCCTAAAATCAGAACTAATCTTGAAGTTCAAAAAAACAAAATTAACTTGTATTCAAACCAAGTTTTTGTAACAGATTCTGTTGAAAATATTGTTCCTGAATTTTTGACATTGTTGCACGGAGTTCTTGATTCACCTGATATTCCGCTTAACGTATCAAGAAGTTATTTACAGTCCGATTCTAATGTTCGCAAAATCTCAAGCCATATTACTAAGAAAGTCGCTGACAAGTTGGCAGAGATTTTCAAAAATCAACGTGATGAATTTGAGAAAAAATGGGACGATTTAAAATTGTTCATTGAATATGGAATGTTATCTGACGATAAGTTCTTTGAAAAAGCAAAAGGATTTTTCTTGTACAAAAATGTCGATGCAAAATGTTTTTCTGTTGAGGAATACGAAAAGTTAATTAAAGAAAATCAAACAGATAAAGACGGAAAAGTAATTTATTTGTACGCAACCAATAAAATAGAGCAATTCAAATTTATAGAAGATGCAAAAGACAGAGGCTATGATGTTGTTATGTTTGATGGTCCTTTTGATATTCCGTTTATTAATATGTTTGAAACAAAGCTTGAAAATTCACGCTTTGCTCGCGTAGATTCTGATACAATTGATAATTTGATTAGAAAAGACGATAAAAAAGAAATCAGTATTCCAAAAGAAGATCAGGACGACTTAACACTAGCTTATGAAACAGCTGCCCCCGAATCCGTAGGAACTTATTTTGTGCAGTTTAGCGAACTTGGCGAGAAAGAATTGCCGGTTGTTATCACTCAAAGTGAATATATGCGCAGAATGAAAGATATTGGTCTTATGGGCGGACCAGAAGTAAGTCTGTACAATAACTTGCCTGATAATTACAATTTGGTTATAAATGCTACGCATCCTTTGACAAAACAAGTTATTGAAGGTAAAAAAACTGATTTGGGTAAAAATCTTGAAGAGTTGAGAGGAAAAGTTAGCAAAGTTAATGTTGAACTAGACGCCCTAAAAGAATTAACCAAAGATAAAAAAGAAGAAGAAATTTCTCAGGAAGAAAAAGATAAAAAAGAAGATTTAGAGAAAGAACGCTCAGGATACGAAGACGAAATCAGAAAAATTGTCAAAGAATGGGCAGTTACGAATAATCTTGTTAAGCAAGTTATTGATTTGGCTTTGTTGGCTAAAAATTTGTTGAAAGGAGAGGCATTGATGAATTTTGTTAGACGTTCGGTTGATTTTATCGAAAAATAATTTTTGTTTTTTGGACAAAAAAATCGTCGGTTATTAGCCGACGATTTTTTTTATTCTATGATATTAAGTTTTCGCATCAAATCTCTCAAGCTTCTTTTTGATACTTCTACATATTTGTTTTCTTTAAATTCAATTATTCCTTCTTTGTTTAAAGCGGTTACGTGTTTAGGATTGATTGTTAAAAACCGATTTATTTTTTCAAATTTTTTGGCTAAAAGATCTTTTTCAAAATCACCAATACTTTTTACAGCGGTTAATTCTTTTCCTCCAATAAAATGAAATTTTGTTAATCTAAAGCCTTTAATTGTTTCTAGATACATTATCTGTTCTATATCAATTAGTTGTGTTTTGGTTTGGGTTTGAACCGCAATTTTGTCATAATCGCTTAATTTATTTTGACTGTAAATATTTGTTCTTGTTGCAATTGTTTCTTTTATTTTTTTGATGCTTTTTTCTATTTTCTTTTTGTTCAAAGGTTTCACAAGATAATCTGTTGCAGAATATTGAATGGCATCTATAGCAAAATCTGTATGTGATGTTGTAAAAACAATAAAAGGAGAAAGGTTGTATTCTTTTATTTTGTCGAGTAAATCAAATCCTGTTTTATCAACTAACTGAACGTCTAAAAATATAACGTCTGGTTTGAAGTTTGTTATTAAGTTCACTCCGGTAGTTACTTTATCTGCGCTTCCTAAAATTCTTATTTCTTTAAAATCTTTAAGAATTTCTTTTAATAATTCCATTTCAACATTAGAATCCTCAATTAGTACTGTATTTAATATTAGTTCTGTCATGAATAAAACTTATTTGGTTTCATAGCAAAAAACGAAAAAAAAAGAAAAATGTTTCCTAATAATAGATTTTAGATGTGTTATTTTCAATTTTATTGGCAAAAATAGTGTTTTTATTATTCAAAGCTATCAAATTTGCTTGCGCTGTGCTTTTTTTTAGGAAAGTGATATTTTCAGCAAAATTATTGTATTTATATATAAAATAAGCATATTCTGATAAAATGACACCATATTTCAATTCGGTTTCCTTTGAATAGTTAAATTCAAGGATTGCTTTGTAAATATTAGTGGCATCTTTTAGCATTTCATTTATAGAAATATATGAAATAATAATTTTTTTCTCAGAGTAAAATTTTGAACTTTTAATTAGAATTAAATATTTTTCGTTAAAATTGAAATTGATTGAATTTATTCTCGATGGATTGTTATTTTCAAGAGTTTTTATATATATTCTACTTATTTCAACAAGTAAATCTGCTTTGTCTTTTAATAAAATTACTTCTGTTTCAATATTTTCTGTGATTTTAAGAGCTTTTGAAATTTCTTCAACTGCAGAGTGATATAAACCTAATGCTTCTTCATTAATAAGGAGAGGATTTGAATTGTTTTGTGGCAAGTTAGTTGTATTGTTAAATTGGTCTAAAGAAACAAAAGCCTTTCCCAATGCCTGTTTTATTTTGTATGAATGCAAATTTAAAATAGGCTTTCTGCTATTGTGATTTACAATACTTTCTTTTAAAAAAACTATTGCATCTGCAAAAGCAGAATTTTTATACAAAAAATCACCAATTTTAAAGGATATGAAAGAGTGTAGATTCGCAAATTTGAATTTTTCACCGGCAATTCTTTTGTAAATAGGAAAGGCTGCTTCTAAGTCATCTGAAATTAAATCTAAAAAAAGGGCATATTTCAGTAGAATATTTTTATGATTGTTGACTTCAAGTAACCTTGAATATATCTCTTTTGAGATATTTATTTTATTATTTAGAACATATAAATCAGCCAAAAAAAGCAGAGAGTTTATTGTCTTAATCGTTTCTTTTGAATTATGCTTGATCATTAAAGAATTAAGCAGTTTTTCTTTGTCTAAAATTTCTATTGCGCTTTTTATTTTTTTAGATGAAAAAAACAAAAAACTTTGTTGATAATCTTTTGAAAAAGTCTTTGCTAATTCATATTGATAAAAAATTAGTTTAACTTGAATGCTTATTTTTTCTCGGCTGAAAAAAATATTTATAGAACAAATAAAATCTGTAATCTCTTTTTCTTTAATAGTTGTTTTAAGTGAATGATTTTTGGTTGAGCTAGGAGTTAAGACAGACAAATCTTCTTTAACTGCAAAGTGCTTATTTTTTCTTCCAAACATCATCTGTTTCAAACAGCTATTTTTTTGTAAAGGTAATAACGCTAATCAAAGAGAGCAAATTTTTTGGCAAATTTGCTGTGAATTGTTGTTTTTGATGCATGAGATGACCAAATTGATGTGCGAATGAATTAGCAGTTTGTAGCAATAAGTCAAAAAAAAGACCTTTTGAATATAAAAAGGTCTTTTTTTTTAAGCATTTTTATTGATGAATTTTACTCGCTTTCAATCCAGAAAATCATAAATTTAACTTTGTATTCAGTTGAGGAGTAGTCACTGTCGTAATTTTCAATTACAATTTTCATTTCTCGAGTAGAATATGGAGTATATTCCAATATTTCGTAATTATCTTCCGAAGATCCTTCTGCTAACAGAGTGCCATCTCCATCATAAAGATATAGGTCAATATCGTTTACGCCGTTATCTTCCGGAAAACCTATGATTGCATAATCGTTTCCTTCGTAAAATGTTTTGTAGTGGTAAGCTGTGTTTCCTTCGCTAATATAGGCATATTGCGAAGTAGAAAGTTCGTATCCGTAGCTTTCCATTATTACTTTTATTTCTTGTTCTAAGTTTGTATTTTGTGCATAAATACCGGTGAAAATACAGAAACCTAATAGTAAAAGTGTCAATTTTTTCATAGTTCATTTTTTTTATTTAATTTTGTATATATACGCAAATGGTTTTCCTAAAACTCAAAATATTTAGGTCAAATTGTTTCGTTTTTGACGAATTTAGTCTTTTTTTTTTGTAAATAGTTTAATTTTTCTGTAAATGTCTGAAATAGAGAGAAAATTTTTGTTGTCTAAAATTCCTGATGGAATACAAATTTTGACAAGTGTTTCAATTTCACAGTGTTATATTCTTTCAGAAGGTGATAAAATAGTTAGAATACGACAAATTGGTGACAAATTTATACTTGGTTTTAAAAAAGGAATGGGTATTGAACGTTTGGAAAAGGAGATTGAAATTTCTGAAAGTGATTTTAATTATTTGAAGTTTATTGATTTTTCTTCTTGTGTTTCCAAAATTAGGCACAACAGTCAGTTAGGAAATTATATTGCTGAAATTGACGAGTTTACAGGAAGACACAAAGGTTTGTTTATTGTAGAAGTTGAGTTTCCAACTTTAGAAGAGGCAAATAAATTTGTTCCGCCAAGTTGGTTTGGGAAAGAAGTTACAAATGAAGTTGAATATACAAACGTTTATTTATCAAGGCATTAAATAACTCATCTTAATAGAAGCTCGTTCCAATTTCCTTTTAGAGTTTCTTTTTTGTTGTTTTCCGTGACTAGTTTTAGGAATTCTTTTCTTGAAATCATTTTACATCCCATTGATTCAATGTGATTTGTGTGTACTTGACAATCAATTAAATTGAACTCGTTTTTTTCTAAAATCCGACACATTGATATAAATGCAAATTTTGAGGCATTTGTTTTTAATGAAAACATAGATTCTCCAAAAAAAGCTTTTCCAAGCGAAATTCCGTACAAACCTCCAACAAGAATATCGTTTTCCCATGTTTCAAAAGAATGAGTGAATCCTTTGTTATGTAATTTTATGTAATTGTCAATCATTGATGAGTTTATCCATGTGCCATCTTGTCCTTCTCGTGGAACGTTGCTACAATATCCAATTACTTTTTCAAAAGCGGAATCTATTTTAAGTTGATATTTTTTTTGGTTGAAATAAGAATTCATGCTTTTGTGTACCTTAACTTCAGAAGGTTTCATAACAGCTCTTGGGTCGGGCGACCACCACATAATTGGTTCTCCTTCGTTAAACCAGGGAAATATGCCTCTTGAATAAGCCTCAATAAGCCATTCTGTGTTTAATCTGCCTCCAATAGCAACTATACCATCTTCGGTAGCTTCTTCAACCGACGGGAAAAGAGGTTCTTTAAAAGGAGGAAGGTAAATCATAAATTTTCAATGTGTAAATATTTTTCAATATGTAAATCATTCAATCGGAGAATGTGTAAATTTTTTTCAATATGTAAATCATTTAATCTGTGAATATGTAAATAATTAATTATTTAATCATTACTCGTAAACTCGTGAGACCGCTATCGCTAAGTTCAGTTAATTCTATCATTCAAACATTCAATCATTCAGTTAATTCTATCATTCTAGTTTAGTTCTCCTCGTTGAACAACAGCCGAAAGTCCACAATCAACAAGTTGGTCTTTCATTGTTCTCATTTCTTCAAATTCGCCGGTTTTTACAGTTTCCTGACCTCTCACATGAATATTCAATGCAAATTGCGAAGCTTTATCAAAAGTAATTTTACATATTTCAATAAAGCATCTGATTACGTGTTCAAAAGTATTATGATCATCATTAAAAACAATTAGTTGAGCTTCGAATTCGCTAATTGTCTTGTTTTTTTTCTTTTCTTCGGTTTTATTTTTTGTGTCTGAATTCATGATTTATTTGCAATTTTACTTCTGCAAAAGTACAAATAATTTGAATTTAAAATCAAAATTTATTCTTCTTCCGGTTTCCAACTTGAAGTTTTTATGTAATCAGGAAAAGCATAAGGTTTAAAAATGGATTTATTTTTGAAAACACGTAAACATTCCTGAATTCCTTCGGTTAAACTCGGGTGAGGGTGTATTGTTCTTAGAATTTGATCAAGGCTGTTTTTTTGGTTCATAATATGAGCAATTGAAACAATAAACGCAGAAGCCTGAGGTCCTGCGGCACGCATTCCTAATATTCTTTCTTCGCCGTCGTCGCTTACCAAAATCTTGACAAATCCGTCCGTGTTTCGCATCGCTATCGCTCTGTTTACTAGATTATTGGAGTAAGAAACCATTCTGTATGGGATTTGTAATTCCTGTAATGATTTTTCGTTTAATCCAACTGCCGCAACTTCCGGATTAAAGAACATTAGTGTTGGCATATTGTAATAACTCAAAGGATAAGAAATTTGGTTGTAAATGCCACGAACCGCAAAACGACCTTGCATTTCAGCAACGCTGTATAATTGAGTTGTTCCGGTTATGTCTCCAACTCCAAAAATATTAGTATATCCGAATTTTGAGGATAAACGACTTTGGCTGTCAGTCAATAAATTACCTTGTGCATTTGGTTCTATGCCTACTTTTTCCAATCCTAAATCATCTGTATTTGGAATACGACCAATTGCTAAAAAGGCAACGTCAACTTCCAAAACCTGACTGTGACCGTCGTCATAATCAAGAACAACTTCAAGAGAGTCTTCTTGTTTGTTTATTTCCCTTAGGTTAGCAGTGTGATGAATTTTTACTCCGTTGTTTTCCAGGTTTTTAGAAACAAAATCGCTGACATCATCGTCTTCGAAAGGAATAACGCGGTGTTGGCGGTCTAAAAGATGAACTTCGGTTTGTTTAAAATTAGAAAAAATTGTGGCAAATTCGGTTCCAATAATACCGGAACCTACAATTATCATTCTTTCCGGAAATTCTTTCATTCTCATCACGTCATCAGAATTGATAATTCTATAGTGATCTACTTCAATTCCGGGGTAGGGACGAGGCCTAGAGCCGGTAGCAATTATAATAGATTCGCCTTTGATTTGTTCTTTTGAGTCGCCGTTTTCTATTTCGACTGTGTATTGATCAACAAATCTTGCATGTCCATGTTTTAAAGTTAAGCTGCAATTTTCAAAATGACTTTTAGTTAAAGTTTCAATTTGTGATTTAATTTGATAAATTTTAGCTTTTGCAGCAGCACGAACAGATTGTATAACTTTTTGAAAATCAACTTGTAATCCCGAGGCTCTGTAGCCTCTGTCGACTCTTGAAGCAATAGCAAAATCGCGGGATAATTGCCACATTGTTTTAGAAGTAAGTGCTCCATGAAATACACCTGCGCCCCCCAATGAGCTTTTTTCAATAATACAAACATGTTTGTTCAAATCCACAGCACGCATAGCAGCAGCCCAACCACCCGGACCAGAACCTATTACAATCAAATCAAATTTTTCCATAGCGATAGAATTATTTTTTTCAAAAATAAGATTTTTTTGTCTGAATATAAAAATCAATTTTCTAAGAAAAATAATCGTTAAAAAAATAATTTCATCGGAATTAAATTTGTAAAAGTATTTAGATAAAGTTTTTTTATTTTATTTTTGTGGAAAATCAGAAAAGAATGTCAGGAAATTCAATAAATAGACGTAAAATAACTAAGAACGATAAACTAAGAAATAATAACGAAAAGTTAAGAGATAAGAGCAATAAATTAAGAAATAAGAACGAAGAATTAAGAGTAATAAAAGATAAATTAAACACTAAAGATTTATTGGTTTATGTTGCTGTTTTAGTAGTTGTTACATTTGGTGTTTTTTTTATAACCTTCCAAAATGACTACACAAATTGGGACGACGGAAAATATGTGGAAGAAAATCCATTGATTAAGCCGTTTGACGGAAAAACAATTTCTGAAATTTTTACTTCGGATAATCTTTCACATCGATATTGGATGGGGAATTATCACCCGCTTACAATGCTTTCTTTGAACATAAATTATGCTTTTGCAAAAAAAGACGCAGAAGGAATTCCCGATCCGTTTGGGTTTCAGTTAGTAAATATTTTATTGCACATTATCAACACCTTACTTGTCTTTTTTATTTTGTTTAAACTGCTAAAAGACAAAAACATTGCGTTTTTTGCTGCTCTTTTGTTTGGGGTTCACACTTTGCACGTTGAAAGTGTTTCTTGGATTGCAGAGCGCAAAGATGTTTTATATACAGCGTTTTTTCTTGCTTCTCTTTATTTATATACTATTTATGTCGAAACAAAAAAAACAGGAGCTTACATTTTTGCATTTTTACTCTTTATTTTCAGTTTATTATCAAAAGGACAGGCAACTTCATTAGCAATTACAATTTTTCTTATAGATTATTTTTACGACCGTAAAATATTGTCTGTCAAAGTAATAGCTGAGAAAATCCCTTTTTTAATTGTCGCTCTTATTTTTGGGTTAATTGCTATCGAAGCTCAAAAACAAGGAAATGCTTTGCAAGTTGTAAATACAACGCCAATTCCAAGTAGAGTAGGGATTGCCGGTTACGGATTTACTATGTACATTTTAAAACTTATTTTACCAATAAATTTAAGTGCTATTTATCCTTATCCAGATATTTTAAACCAAACAATTCCGGCGTATTTTTGGCTAGGCTTAATAACAGTTGCCGGAGTTGGGTTTGCAGCTTTTAAAACATTTAAAACTAATAAAATAATATTCTTTGGAATAGGTTTTTTTGCAGTGAATATTTTTCTTCTTTTACAACTTTTGCCGGTAGGAAGTGCAATTTATTCAGATAGATACGCATATATTCCATCAATTGGATTTTATTTGATTGTTGCCTATGCTGTTTCAAAATTAAAAATTAAAGATATAAAAGCAAAATATGCTTTGATTATAGTTTACGCTATTTTGTTGTCGATTTTAACAATAAATAGAATTCAAGTTTGGCAAAACAGTCGTTCTTTGTGGGAAGACGTAATTGCAAAACAACCAAAATCGGTAATTGCCTGGAACAATCTTGGTAGTGTTTACAATTTGGTTTCAAAGAATAGTAAAAATGAGTTGGATTATCAAAATTATGAAACTTATAAATTGAAAGCGATAGATTGTTTTGATAAAGCAATAGCTCGCAAACCAGATTATACAAGTGCTTTTTATAACAGAGGCTTCTCAAAAAGAGATTTGGGGATATTTAAAAATGACACAACAATGGTTCTTGAGGCCATTGAAGATTTTAATAGTTCAATTGCTACTGATTTAACTTTTATGCTGTCATATATCGAAAGAGGTGCGGCTTATGATTGGCTTGGCGATTTTGAAAGAGCTTTGAATGATTATAATACTGTGCTTAATTATGAGCCTAAAAATAACGAAGTAATAATAAACCGAGGCATAACAAAAGGTAAAACTGGTGATTATAATGGTGCTATTGAAGATTTTAATTTGGCGTTGTCTATTAATCCTGATTTTGCAACGGCTTATTCAAATCGTGGTTTAGCGTATGCATTTTTAAGAGATTACGATAATGCGATTGCTGATTATACAACAGCAATAAATCTTGAAAGTGATGGAAATACGTATTTTAATAGAGGTTTAGCTTATTTTAATTTGAACGAAAACGAAAAAGCCATTGCAGATTTTAATGAAGCATTGAATGCACATTTCGATCAGCCTGATTTGTACTATTACAAAGGAATGACCGAAAAACGATTAGGAAATAAAGAACAAGCATGTGCCGATATTTTAATTGCCGCCGAAAAAGGATACCCGTATGCCATTGCAGAATATCAGAAGAATTGTCAATGACAGAATAACAGAATGATTGAATAATAGAATAAATTGAATGATAGAATAACTGAATTATAGAATTAACAGAACTTAGAGATAGCGGTCTCACGAGTTTACGAGTAATGATTGAATAATTATTTACATATTCACTGATTGAATGATTTAAACATTGAAAATGATTTACATATTGAAAACAAGTCCATTTAGTAATTCCATAACGTCTGCTTGAAAATATTCGTGTTTAGAAGTTGCAACTACCACCCGGAATGTTATTGTTTTGGTTTGCAGGGCTTTAAGATAGCCGTACGAAATTTCTGGAGTTGCGCCGAAATCTCCTTCTACTTCGTAAAAAGATACTTTTGTTCCGTTTACATCTCTTGTTTCGCTTTGGTTAACAATAAAATTGTCGAATAGGCCTTTCCAAATTTCGATATTGCTATTCAGATGTTCTTCGTCAGTTTTTTGTCCGCTGCTAATGTATAGGTTAACTTCCAGAAAATAAGGATCTTTGTGTCTGAACGAATAAGTAGAAGAATAAGGATTAGAAACTATCCACTTATTTGTGTCCACCCAAACAGAAGCATTTACTTCGGAAATTTTACATTCGTAGTTTGCGTTTTGACTTATCGTAAAATTTTCATTATTGTTTCCGGAATTAGTAACAGAATTTCCTTTGCCTTCTTTACCGCTTCCTTGTGCAAAAGTGGCGGAATAAGCAACAAGCAGAAACACAAAAATTATAGTTTTGTACATAGCTGAAATTTTGCTTAAAGATACGAAATTCTTAACAAAAAAAACACCCCAAATATTTGGAGTGTTTTTTTTGTTAGTATGCGTAATCACCATTGGCGTTTACAAATGTTTTGTATTAAATGAACTATTTTTTTTCAATATGACTCTAAAGGTTGTAAATTCAAATTTAGCCATGATTTTTGATTTTTGGGTTTTGATATTACAAAAGAAAAGGGTAGGAGCGACATAACTTGTCGTAGGTGAAAAAAAGAATTTTCAATTTTATTTCAGCGTTAATTTTTTTCTGAAAAGAGTAACGCTTCACGTCACTACGAGTGCAAAACAAAAATAATTTTGCTTAAAATTTCAATGCCGGTTAACTCTGTTTGTCACTCCAACGAAAGGAGGAGTCTATACTGTGATAAGTTTTTAACGAATTAGAGACTCCTCCTTTCGTGGGAGTGATAAATTTGCTAAAGTGATAATGAATTGATAATATTATTTCTGTGATTATTTTTTTATAAAAAAAAATGCTTTGCATTTGCTATGAACTGTGTTTAAAACCAAATTTTTGACAAAAAAAAAAGTCAATTAAGCATTGAACAAGGTTTCGCTTTTCTACATCCATGTTTCAACTTCTTTATCTAATTCATCGGAAGTTAAATATTTCCCTTTTTTATAAGCTACTTCTGCTTCATTAATTTTATTATTATATTCAATGGTTGTCATTTTGTTAATGACATCTTTATCTGTTAGAAAATCATAGATATCATCTTTAAATTCGGCAAAAATTGATTTTCTTTCAGCAGTATTAAGTTGTCTGAAGATTTTTATAATTTGTTCTTTGTTAAAATCAACTGTTATTTTTAAATTGTCCATTTATTCTGATTTTTTTTACAAATATACATTTTTTGTCACAAAGAAGTTATACCAAATTGTTAAAATAATTCCGAGAATTATTTTTTACAAGTTGTTATGTTGATTGACTTTAAAACCGATTTTAAGAAAATGAAATCGGATTTTTTAAAGCATTTCGGTATAAAATTAGGCACAAAAAAACACCTTAAATTATGAAGTGTTTAGCTTATTTCCAAATTTCAATATTAAGATTATTTACATTTGTTAGATGTTTGTCGCGGGTTGCTAATATTAATCCGTTGTTTCTGCATATAGATGCAATCCAAATGTCATTTTCAGGAATTGGCTTTCCTTTTTCTTTTAATTCTATAAGTATTTCAGAATATTCTTCTGCAACAGAAGCGTTTGAATTTAAAATAATTCAGTTTGAGACAAAGTTTATTAATTTGTCAATATTTTCTTCTTTTTTAGCAGAGTTTTTCACTCCAAATAATAATTCGCCCAAAACCGTTACGGGAATGTAAATTTTATTGTATTTGTATATTTTTTCACAAATACTTTTTTTGCCATTTAGAAAATCTATGGCAATGTTTGTGTCAATTGCTATTACCATTCTCCTTCGATATTTTGAAATTCAGAGTTAACAATGTTTTTTATTTCTTCTGCACTTTTGTCGTCAATTATTCCGGCAAATTTTGATAGAAAATGTTCTTGTTTGTTTTTATTTTGAGAAGAGTCTTTGTAAGATTTTTTGATAAATTGCATAAAATTATACAGCTGATCTAATATTTCAGGAGGCAAAGAATTTAATTCGATGCTAATTTGTTCTTTTATTTCCATTTATTCTGATTTTTTTTACAAATATACGTTTTTTGTCAGAAAGAAGTTAAAATCGAACACAAAAAAACACCTCAAATTATGAAGTGTTTTTGTATTATCTTACTTTATTAAATCTAACTTTACAAACTTTAAGAACTCTAAGAACTTTCAACTCTTTAAATGCTCATTATGTCTTTTTGTTTTGCTTCAATAATTTTGTCGATATTAGCAGTATAATCGTCTGTTAGTTTTTGAACTTCGTCTTGTGAATCTTTTGAAACATCTTCTGATAGTCCGTCTTTTTCAAGTTTTTTGATTTCGGTAATTGTGTCTCTTCGGATATTGCGAACAGCAATTTTACCGTTCTCGCCTTCGGTTTTAACCATTTTAGAAAGCTGTTGACGGCGTTCTTCGGTAAGTTCCGGCACAACTATTCTGATAATTTCGCCATTATTTACAGGATTGAAACCAAGATTAGCTTTTAGAATTGCTTTTTCTACTTCGCCAATCATTTTTTTCTCCCAAGGTTGAATTACAATTGTTCTGGCATCTGCTGTTCCAACGTTTGCCATTTGTGTAAGTGGAGTAATTGTTCCATAATAGTCAACTTTTACATCTTTAAGCATCGATGGAGAAGCTTTACCTGCTCGTATTTTTGTTAATTCATCTTCGAGGTGATTTAATGCCTTGCTCATTCGCTCTTTGGCATCTTCCATATACATTTCCAGTTCTTCGTTCATTTTAATTTGATTTTAATTAGCACCGCAAATATACATAAAATTTACTTTTCTTATTATTTGTTGCTAAAATTTATCCACAAAAAAAGCCGCACATTGGCGGCTTAGGAATACTTATTCTATTATAAACTTTTTAAAAGTGTTTCCTGTTTTTAAAATATAAATCCCTTTTGGATAAGAACTTACGTCTATTGTCATTCTGTCCGATGAGCTGTTTGTTCTAAATTCGCTAACTTTTTTTCCAAGCATGTCAAAAATTGTAATTTGATTTGTTTCGGAATCTGTGAAAGCCACATTTATGTAGTTTGTTGCAGGATTTGGGCTGATTTCTATTTTTGTTTGAATTGTTTTTTCGGGTAGCCCAACATATAATTGTGTGTCGAAATTGATGATAGCTGTGTCGGTTACGTTATTTCTGTTTGTGATTTTAAGTTTAATGTATGCATCTCCTTCGATACCAAAAGCTAAAAAAGTAAGATGAAGTTCTTCGGGAGAAGACACATCAAAGTCAGGGCCAACTTGCATTGTGCTTGTAATATCAGGCACACATACACCCGGCACACAAATTTCAAAGCAAGGAGTAAATCCGCCACTTGGAGCAGGAACTGATATTTCTATAACCTCCAAACTATAGGTAACTACCGATGCTTCGGTGTTGTTTACATCAAAATATACAGCTTCTTCTATTGGAAGTCCAATAGTAAAATCATTTGAATATGGGTTTCCCATAGTGTCAGAAAAAAACACCTGTGAAAAAGAAACCAAAGAAAAGGCTATAAATGCAATTGAAAGTAAAATCTTTTTCATTATTTATTATTTTGAGTTAAATATTAAATTTATTTTATCCAGTCGTTTAAATAACTGTATTTCTCAGTTAGATTTCCATCTTTAACAATGGTTGCACGAGAAATTACACCTTCTTTATCTTCGCCAAATAAATGGGGAAAAATATTGTCTATCAATCCTTTGCTGAAATCCTCGGAAGCATCTCTTGGTAATTCTCCCGGTAAGTTATCAATTGCCATTACAGAAATATTTTTAGCATTGCTGAATGCCGGTTCTTCTTTTTCGGTTTCTGGATTGTAGTCATAAAATGGTTCTGCTATGGTTGAAGCTCTTAAAGTAGATGCGATTGGTTTTTTAATGTCGCATGAAACATCTGCTACAACTTTAATTTTAAATTCGGGTTTTCTAGTCATTTCAGGAGTGATAAATTCCGGAGATTTTGGGTCCCAAAAATGGCAAGCTATATACACATCTGCAACTTTGGTGTAAGGTTCAAAAGTTGATTCGTATTCAGTTGGATTTTTGAAGAAATGATTTAATTCAAATTCTTTACAGGCTTTATGTTTTGCGTAATCCCAAGGTTCTATTTTAGTAAAAACAGTTTCATTGTAATTTTTGGTTAAAATTTCAGCGGGTGTTACTTCTTTAATTCCAAATGCATTAAGCGTTTCTATTGCTCCGAGAGCAACTCTTCCACCTCCTGTTATTATTATTTTTATTGGACTAATTTTGACGTTTTTACAATGCTCATACATCTCATTTTTGTCGTGATATTCGTGAGCTGGTTTAATACTGTATTCGTTTGAGCGTAATCCCCATGCTCTCATTCCGTTATATGCACCAACAACACCTGCCCATTTGCCAAAAGCCACAAGTCTCATTCCTTGTGTATTTGTTAGATATTCGTAGTCAATTAGAGCGATTTTTTTAGCAAGCATTGTTTTAAGTAATTCTTTGTTATACGATTGCATTTTAGCAACGTGTGCAAAAAATAAGTAAGCTTTACTTGGAATAAATGTTTGTTGTTTAACCTCTTTTACGCCCAAAAGAATGTCACAATCCGATAAGTCATCAGTAACAGTCAAACCTTTTTCTGTATATTCTTCATCTTTGAAAGCTCTGATATCACTCGATTGAACAATAAGTTCCACATTTGGGAATTTATTTAGCATTTCAACCGCAGTTGAAGGAGTAAGAGCAGAGCGTCTGTCAGGCGGATTTTTAGTTTCTTTTAATAAACCAACTTTTAATTTATTCATATATCTCAATTTTAGGGTTTTGCAAAAGCATCGCCTGCAAATTTACTTATAAATGACTTTTTTCAAAATAAAATTACTTGCCAATTAAAACAAAAGCACCCCAAAAATAAGGATATTTATACTTTTCTTTGATGTCTAAACGAGCTTTTCTGAATGCTTCGTATTCATCACCGGATTCTAACCAATATCTGTAAAAAGCAGACATTAGGTCTTGTGTTCCTTCGTCGCTTACTTCCCAAAGACTTGTAATAATTGATTGTGCTCCTGCAATTTGAAAAGAGCGTTGAAGTCCATAAACTCCTTCTCCTGTTTTTATGTCGCCAAGTCCTGTTTGACAAGCACTTAGAATTACAAGACGAGTATTATCAAGGTTCATGGTCATTGCTTCGTAAGCGTTTAAGATTCCGTCATCGTTTTCAGTATTGTTTTTTGTATCAATGTCTTGTATTGTTTTGTCAGCTCCTGCAAGAAGTAAACCTGAACGAAGAAGAGGATTTGTAATTGCTCTTGATGGTTCAACTCCAAAACTTCTTCCGCCAGATATGTTTTCATCTGAACTTTCTATGAAATATCCGTGTGTTGCAATGTGCAAAACAAAAGGATTGTTTACTTCTTTTAAATTTGTTTCAGTTGCTTCTTTGTTCATGAAAAGAGTAATTTTCCAACCGTATTTTTTCATTATTTCGGTAATATTTTCAACTTCAACTTTAGTACCTGGTAATGGTGGAATATAGCTGAAGTCTGCCGGTAAATCCATCAAATAGTCAGGAAAACCAACTAAAGTGGCATTTTTAGCATTAAGTTTAGTTGGATTATTTAGGTGTGTTTTTAGTGCAATTGCATCTTTTGTATTTGTTAAAAAATAGATTCTTTTTTCATCTATTACATAGTTTCCGTTCGGAAGAAGAATTGTATTTACGTTAATTTGATTATAAATTCCATCTAATGACAAGAAAATATTTTCTGTGTTTTTTGTTGCTACATCTATTCCTTTCCAGTAATAATCATAAAATTTATCCATGTTTTTACCGTTCATAATTGCCTTTTGATATTCTCTGGAATAAGTAGTTTCCATTTCATTACCATTTTCAAAAACAATTATTTCTGGATTTACTTTTTCTTTTGAAGCTACAACTGCCATATAGAAAATATTTGAGGAGCTTTTTAAGTTATCATATTTTTCAACTCTAATTATTTCAATTGCGCATTCGTTTTGGTTCAGATTATTGTGTATGTCGTTGTAACCTATAATCTTTTGTTCGTTTGCAAGTTTAAAATCAGCAGATAAATCAGAAATTTCTTTTTCTAAATTTTCTGTAACTTCGATAAGAGAGTCCAAATTTATTTTTCTGTCTATTAATTCTTGATTAGTGAGAGCATACAATTTGGCTGTGTAGTTTTTTAAATCTTGCCATTTGTCGTATTTAGCAATAAGTTCTTTGTTGTTGCTATTTAAAATTCTTGCTTTAACTTTTCGTGAAGAATTTAGCAAAAGAGCTTTTGTTTGAATATGGTATGAATATAAGTCAGAAGCAATATCCGGTATTTCATTGTAGTTTTCAGCTACAAAATTGTAATATCTGATAAATTTATGTTGAATTTTATTCCAGAAAAGTGTTTTCTCGGCATCGCTCATTGCTTCAAAATAAGTATTTACCTCAAATATGTAGTTATCTAAGGCTTTTGAGTAGTATTTTCTGGCTTCAACAGCATTTTTTTGTTGCCAGTAATTCAACGCTAGATATTCATAAGATTCAGTTAAATCGGGATGATGTTCTTCTAAATTCTTTTTTTGCACATCAATAGCTTGTTCAAATAATCCTCTCGCTCTGTCGTAATTTCCAGTAGCGTTGAAATAAACACCAAGTTCAAAAGTGGTTTTTGCAAATTGAGGATTTTCTGTTCCGAATTTCTCTCTGTAAATTATTTGTGCTTCGGTTAATAGTTCTTCTACTTCAGAATATCTTTCCATTTCCATATAAAGAGCTGCCAAATTTCTTAGTAAAACAGCATAATCAGGGTGTTTTGTTCCTATTCTATGTTTTGTTGTCTCAATCGACTTTAGGTAAATTTGCTCTGCTTCATTATATCTTTTTGTTGCTTGGTACAAAAGAGCCAGATTAACATTTAATCTTACATAAGTAGATGACTTTTCTTTTGTTTGAGTTTTGGCAATTTCTATTGCATTTGTTAGTAATTTTTCAGCTTCAGATGTTCTGTTAACTAGTTGATACATCATAGCAAGATTATTCAGAACTATTGCATATTGAATGTCATTTTCGCCAACATTTTTTTTGATAAAATTAGTCGCTTCGTTCAGGTATTTTTCAGATTCGTTATACTTGCCTTGATTTTGATACAAAACCCCTATATTATTTAGTGTAGCAGCATATCCGGCAGTATCTTCAAAATTTTTCTTTCTGTAATCCATTGCTTGATTCAAATATTGCTCCGAAGAAGAATATTTACCCATAGTTAAATATAATAACCCAATGTTGTTCATGGTAAGAATAGCCTCTGTCGAGTCTAGAATATTGAGTTCCTCGTAGGTTTCTAAGGCTTTGAAAAATGAAGTTTCTGCTGCTTCGTAATGCCCTGTTACATAAAACATTTCTCCTGCAGAGTTGTAGCTTCTGGCTTTAACAATTGGTGGGGAGTTTGGGTCTAGCGCATAAATAGAAAGATTACCGAGTTCCTGAAAATTTTCTTTTGTTTCAAAAAGGGAAGAATTATCACCAAAAGTTACGGCATAATGAAAGTCTGTAACATCATAAGAGTCAATTATTTTATCTCTTGCTTCGCTAACCTTTTTATCGACACCGTATTTTAGATTTCTAACTTGTTCGTCAACAGCGTTATCAATAACATTGTTGACAACATTATCCACATTAGGATTAATGTTTACATCAGGAATTCCATTTGTGACGTCATCTACAGTTCTGTTCAATAAATTATTTAAGGTATCACAACTGTTTAGTATTAGAATTGTTGCGAAAAAAACAATAAAGAATTTTTTCATGATTATTTTTTTTTAAATAAGTGTTTATTTTGTTTTCAAATATACAACTATAATCAATTTCTTTAAAAAAGAATTTTCTGTTGTTTACATTATTTTTTTTATCCAAAAATTTCAACAAAAGTACTTGATAAATTATGGATTGTGTAAAAATTTTTGATGAATTATCTGTTTTAATCAAAAATATTTGTTTTTATAGAAAATTAAGTTTTAACTTTGTACACTTGAAGTTAAACTATTGGGGCTGATTTTGGTTTCGACAGCAGATAGGTTAACATGTAAGCATGCCGGGCTAGGTAACAGATCCCGTTATCCTTAGTTACAAAAACATCAAATGGCGAAAATACTGAATTCGCTCTTGCTGCGTAATTGAATTATAGTAAATTACACTTAATCTAGCGCAACGCTGGAGCAAGACATCTCGCTAACAGGTTGTTCCTGTTTCCTTTTAGCAATAGAGGTGTCACAATTACAGGATAGTTGATACAGGTCTCGATGTGTTGGCGAAAATTAAGAGAATTGGCATTAAATAAGGCTGCTTTTTGTCGTGTTAATGCTGAAAACCAATAAAAAGATAAGCATGTAGAAAGCATTTTAGTCGTTTGTTTGGACCGGGGTTCGATTCCCCGCAGCTCCACAAATTTTTAGTATAATGAAATTACTTCTAGTTGTTTTTGCTCTTTTTTTAGTTTTGAATTTGAATTCTCAGTCGGTAGCTATTAATACATCCGGTAGCGCTCCTGATGCTAGTGCTATGCTTGATGTTGATATAGCCAATAAAGGTTTGCTTATTCCTCGCGTATCCTTGACAAGTTCAAATGATGTTACTACAATTTCTACTCCTGCAATTAGTCTTTTAATCTACAATACAAATACAGCCGGAGATATTACTCCCGGCTTTTATTTTTATAATGGAACAAAATGGACTCCCGTTGGAGAAGATGCCTATACTTTTGAAAATGGTCTGACCGAAGGAGGTTCTCATGCTGTTGGTTTGGGAGGAACCTTGTCAAGTAATACGGTTATAAATTTTTCCTCAGGTTTTGCTAATATTCTTTATTTTAATTTGAATAACAGTAGCCAATTCATTATTCAAAATAATGGGATTGATAATGTTATTTTTAATGATAATGGAAACGTAGAATACAAAGGCAATTTATCTTCCGGAGAATATTATAATTTTGAAGGCTCTTTTGGAAGTGGAGGTTATGGTTTTAGAACTCGAACAGGAGATTTAGAATATAAAAACAACGGAGATTCCTGGACTGCTTTCCCGGCAAGTGTTTCCGGAACTCCATATTGGTGGTACAGACCTTCAGGCGAAGTTTTTATCCAACCTCAAAATAATGATAATGTTCGTATTTATGACGATGGAGAAACTTATGGCTTTTATTTTGACGGAGCATCAAATCAATACGGTGGATATTTTAGAACAACAGGTTCTTATACTCCGACAGCTGCAGTAGTTGGTTTTTCTGATGTTTTAGGAAATCAAACAAAAGGTTATCTTGGATACGATGGATTGTGGACGAGTGCAAGTGGTGATTTTGATATTGATGGAATGGCTGTTTTTGGTGAAGTTAAAGACAGAGGCAGAGCTTCAATTTTTGGAGTAACAACAAGAGATGCTACTTATGCTGCAATAATTGGTTATTCTGATGTTTGGATTGCAGGATATTATTCTGTATTAGATCAGGATGACGGAACCAGATCTCATCCCGCATTATACGGACAAATGATTGTTGATTCTGAAAAATCAGGAGAACAATCAGCTGTTGAAGGTTGGTCTGAATATGTTGGTGGAGTTGGGAATAGAGGTTATACAACAGGTGGAGACTTTACTGCTTTTGGTTGGGAACAAGATTCCAAAGGTATTAATGTTAATGCAAAATCATACGGGACAAATACTGTTTCTTATGGTGCTTTGATCGATGTGGATTCTGCAGATTACATTTATGGTGTAAAAATAACAGCCGGAACTTTAGGGATTTCTTCAAGCACTTGTTATGGTGTTCATTCAACTGCAATTACTTCTGATGGAACGGGAGTTGTGGGAATTGGAAGTAATGCCAGTAATTATTATATTTCCGGTTATGGTGACGGAGTTGTTGGGGTTTCGGATAACGGATATGGAGTTTTTGGCCAATTTGATGATGGTTCAGGAAACTTAAATCAATATGGAATACTTGGAAATGATGATTTAGATGCTAACTATTTTTATCATAATGAAACTTTAACTACAGATGGTCAATCTGCCGGATATTTTTATAGAACTAGATCATTAAGAAACGATGGTGTAAGTTATGCTTATGGAAAAACAAATCAGGCAGTAGAAGGATTGAATGGTAAAGGTGATTATTATTCTTTTGGAGTTAGTGGACATAGTTCTTTCGATGATTACAGAACAGGAGGTGTTTTGGGTGCAAGTTTTGGCGGAACATACTGGGGGAGCCTTGGTTATTATGCAAGTAGTGGAAATGCTTATGGGGGGTATTTTACAGTTACCACAACAGGCGCTGGAAAAGAAAACCAGAATATGGGAGTAGGTTTTGGCTCTTATGGTGATTTTATGGGAGGCTGGATTAGAGGAGAAGTTTATGGTGCTACTGTAAAAGGAGATAGATATTCTTTGTATGTTGATGGTCAGACTTATACGAACGATATTATCGTAAATTTAACAGATGTTGGAGAAAAACAGCGAGTAGCTACTTATGTTCCAACTACAACTTCTCCAACTATATACTTGAGTGGAATAGGTCAGCTTTCTTCTGGGAAAGCTTCGATACAATTTGAAGAAAAATATCAAAAACTAATTTCAGATAAACAACCAGTAATCGTAACTGTTACACCAATTGGTGAATGTAACGGATTACATTTAGATTATACAAAATCAACTGGATTTTCTGTTGGTGAAAATGGGAAAGGAGCTTCTGAAATTCAATTTACCTGGATTGCTATTGCAACAAGAAAAGGTTATGAAAATGTAGATTTGCCAGAAGAAATTATTTCAAAAGATTTTGACAAAAATATTGACGGTTTTATGTTTAATGAAGCTAATACCAAAAACGCTGCTCAATCTTTATGGTGGAATGGGGAACTTCAATATTCTGTTATGCCAGAAAAAAATGATAGAAAAATATATATAGATATTCCTAAAATGGAAATAGGAGATAAAGAAAAACAAAAAGGAAATAAAACAAAAACTAAACAACAAAACACTATTAACTAAACCTAAAATTTTTAATTATGAGAAAAAAGTATTTCTCTTGGATGCTGATATTTTTATTATTCAGCTTTTCAGCAACAAAGAGCATAGCTCAGGAAAACAAAAGTGATTGGGGGGGCATGATGCAAGACCCTACAAGTAATGTTTATGATGCATATAAAGTTTTCAATAATTATTGGGCTTCAAACCAAGCTTTTCAAGAATATAAAGAACTTGAAGAGGAGGGTGTTTATGAAAATGAAGCTTTTGAAGAACCTCGACATATTTTTAAAAGATGGTTTTTTGACATGGCTCCTCGGGTTTATCCTACCGGAGAGCAAGTAAATCCTACCAAAGCTCTTTACGAGTACAAAAATTTTTCAATCAACAATCCTTCAACCAAAGGAACCTCAAATTGGGTTTCTTTAGGTCCAACAAATCCAACCGGATATACCAATAATGGTTCATACCAGTCTCCGGGCGGAAGTGGTCGTGTTAACGCTATTGCTTTTGATCCAAACAATTCAAGTATTATTTGGGTTGGTACACCTGCAGGAGGTTTGTGGAAATCTACAAATGGTGGAACCACATGGACTCTTAAAAATGCCGGACTTGAAGTCGCTGGTGTTTCGGCTATTGTAATTGACCCAACAAATACAAATATTATTTATATTGGAACAGGTGACCGCGATGCTGGTGATACTCGTTCTATCGGTATTTTAAAATCTACTGATGGCGGTACTACATGGAATACAACATCGGTAACTTTTACAACAAGTCAAGGTGCCAGATGTTCAGATATCTTAATGAACCCAAATGATCATAATGTTCTTTTGGCTTCTTTCAACGGAGTTGTTTATAAAACAACCGATGGTTTTGCTACAAAATCAACTGTATTGTCAGAAACAATATGGGATATGGAATTTAAACCAGGCGATCCAAATACAGTGTATGCTGCAGGAACAAAGGTTTACAAATCTACAAATGGAGGAACAAGTTTTACACAAGTAACAAGTGGCGTTCCTACTTCTAATGTCCAACGACTAGAATTAGCTGTTTCTGCTGCTGCTCCTGACAATGTTTGGATGCTTTATGGAAGAACAAGCGCAAATGATTATGATTTTGGTGGAGTTTATAAATCTACTAATTCTGCTGGCAGCTTTTCAAGTATTTATTCCGGAAATCTTGGTGGATGGGAAACAAATCCTTCTTCGAATAGTGGCGGTCAGTCTTTTTATGATATAACAATTGCTGTTAATCCAAGTAATGCTAATGAAATTTTTGTTGGAGGAGTAAATCTTTACAAATCAACTAATGGAGGTACTTCTTGGGCTTGTAATGCATATTGGCTCGACGGAAGTAGTTATGAGTATGCACATGCTGATTACCATGCAATCGAATATCAAAATTCTTCAACTTTGTTTATCGGAAATGATGGTGGAATTTTCAAATCAACAAATAACGGAGGAGCTTGGACAGATATTTCGAATAATATGAATATTGCGCAAGTTGCCAAGATTGGTTGTTCTGCTACTAATCCTAATCTGATTATGACAGGAATGCAAGATAACGGAACTAATAAATTTAATGGTTCAACTTGGAGTATTGTATATGGAGGCGATGGTTGTGAAGCACTTGTAGATCCTACTAATGATAATATTATTTATGCCTCTTATGTTTATGGAGCATTGTATAAATCTACAAATGGAGGAAGTTCATGGTCTTCAATTAAAGCTTCTACTGAAAGTTCTGCTTGGATTACTCCTTACGTAATGGATCCAAATAATCATAATACTCTTTATGCCGGATATACTAATGTTTATAAATCAACTAATGCCGGAAGTTCTTGGACAAAAATAGGAACAGCAACGGGTTCCGGAACAATTGTTGAACTTGAATTGGCTCCTTCTAATACAAGTTATATATATTACATCAAAGAATATTGGAATGGTTCTTCGATGTCATACACTGTTGGAAAAACCACTAATGGTGGTTCAACTTGGTCAAGTATTGGAACCGGATTGCCTTTGTCTTCTGCGGCTCCAACTTCTATAACTGTTTCAACTAACGACCCTCAAACTCTTTGGGTTACTTTTTCCGGTTATGTTGCAGGAACAAAAGTATACAAATCTACTAATGCCGGATCTTCTTGGACTAATGTGTCCGGGAATTTACCGAATATGCCTGTAAATGCTGTAGTTTATCAAGATGGTAGCGATGATGGCATTTATGTTGGTTGCGATGTTGGTGTTTATTACAGAGATAATTCAATGAGTGATTGGGAAGATTATAGTGTTAATTTGCCTAAAACAGTTATAAAAGAATTAGAGATTTATTATGACGATGCTAATCCATCAAACAGTAAATTGAGAGCTGCAACTTATGGAAGAAGTGTTTGGGAAACACCTCTTGCTTCTGCTCCTTCTACTTGTAATGCTCCTACTAGTTTGCAAGCAACTGATGTAACAACTACTACAGCCAAATTAACATGGACTGCTGCAAGTGGAGCTTTGACTTATGATGTTAGATACAAAGCTACTTCTTCCGGAACATGGAATGAACAAAACACTTCAAATACATATTTGAATATTGGTGGATTAAATACTGATGTTACACAGTACGAATTTCAAGTTAGAACAAATTGTTCCGAAGGACCTTCAGCTTATACCGAATCTGCTTATTTTGGATATACTCCTGTTACTTATTGTGAATCAAAAGGAAATAGTGCTACTGATGAATGGATTGGTGCTTTTGCATTAGGTTCAATAAATAACACTTCCGGTAATAATGGCGGTTATGGAGACTTTACTGCAATGTCATCTGATTTGAATAGAGGAGAAAATGCAAGTTTTTCTATAACTCCAACATGGGCAGGAACAAAGTATAATGAAGGTTATGCAATTTGGATTGATTATAATCATGATGGAGATTTTGAAGATAGTGGAGAACAAGTTTTTACAAAAGCTGCAAGTCAAACAACTCCTGTAACCGGTTCTTTTACAGTGCCTGCTGATGCTCAAACCGGAGAAACAAGATTGCGAGTGATATTGAAATACAACGCAATTCCAGCTTCTTCTTGCGGTACTTATGATTATGGAGAAACAGAAGATTATACTGTAAACATTGTAAATGGTGGAGATAATATTGCTCCTTCTGCTCCTACAAGTTTAACGTCAAACAATGTTACGACAACAACTGTCGATTTAAGCTGGACTGCTTCAACTGATAATGTTGGTGTTACTGGTTATGATATTTATCGTAATGGAACTAAACTTGGAACAGTTGCAGGTACTTCCTCTACTGTTAGTGGTTTAACTGCTTCTACGACATATTCATTTTATGTTATAGCTTATGATGCAGCAGGCAATCACTCTGCCGAAAGTAATGTAATTCAGGTTACAACTAATGCAAATCCTGATACACAAGCACCTAGTGCTCCAACGGGATTGGCATATTCAAATGTAACTCAAATTTCGTGTGATCTTTCATGGAACGTAGCTACAGATAATATTGGTGTAACAAATTACAAAGTTTATAAAGATGGCGCTTTTGTTGCTAATTCATCTACAACTAATTATTCCGTAAATGGTTTATCTGCCGGAACTACTTATCAATTTTATGTGAAAGCAGAAGATGCGGCAGGCAATCTTTCAAATGCTAGTACAGCTGTAAGTGTTACTACTGAATCAGCAGGAATTACATATTGTACATCAAAAGGAAATAGTGTTAATGATGAATGGATTCAGAAGGTTCAAATAGGTCAAATTAACAATAATTCTGGTGCAAATGGCGGATATGGAGATTTTACGAATCTTTCTACTCCTATATATAGAGGTAATTCAACAACAATAACAATTACTCCTGCTTGGTCAGGAACTTTATATAATGAGGGTTATGCCGTTTGGATTGACTATAATCAAGATGGAGATTTTGAAGACTCCGGAGAATTGGTTTACTCAAAAGCTGCTTCTCAGACAAATCCTGTTGTCGGAACATTTACCGTTTCAACCGGTTCTACGCTAGGCGTTACTCGTATGCGTGTTTCAATGAGATACAATGCAATTCCGCCGTCTTGTGGAAATTTTGATTATGGTGAAGTTGAAGATTACACTGTTGATATTCAGGATGCCGGTGATATTCAGGCTCCAACTGCTCCTTCAAATCTAGCTTCATCAAGTGTAACAACCACAAGCGTTCAACTTTCTTGGACAGCTTCTACTGACAATATTGGTGTTACAGGATATAAAATATACAAAAACGGAGCTTTATTGACTTCTGTTACAGGGACTTCATATAATGTTACTTCATTGACTGCTTCTACTTCTTATTCATTCTACGTAATTGCTTTTGATGCAGCCGGAAATAATTCAAGTGCAAGTAACACTGTTAATGTAACAACTAATAGCGCACCGGATACACAAGCTCCGACAGTTCCTTCTTCGTTAGTCGCTTCGGATATAACTCAAACAACATTGAATTTATCTTGGAATGCTTCTTCTGACAATGTTGGAGTAACTGGATATGATGTTTATAAAAATGGTGCATTATTGGCTTCTACTGCTAATCTTTCTTTTACTGCTACTGGTTTAACAGCATCTACTTCATACAGTTTTTATGTGAAAGCAAAAGATGCTGCAGGAAATGTTTCTTCTGCTAGTAATACTGTAAATGCAACTACCGAAGATGCAGGAGGAGTAACTTATTGTGACTCAAAAGGAAATAGTGTTTCTGATGAATGGATTCAAAAAGTAGTTTTAGGTACTATAAATAATAATTCAGGAGCAAATGGCGGATATGCTGATTTTACAGCAATGTCTTCTAGCATTGTGAAAGGAAGTAATCAAACAATTACTATTACTCCGGGTTGGTCTGGAACTGTTTATGCAGAAGGCTATTCAGTTTGGATTGATTATAACCAAGATGGTGATTTTACAGACGCAGGAGAACAAGTCGTTTCTATTGCAGCAAATAAAAACACACCAAATTCTGCTTCCTTTGTTGTTTCTTCTAGTGCTTTGAATGGAAATACCAGAATGAGAGTATCTATGTCTTATAATGCAATTCCTGCTTCCTGTGGAACTTTTAATTATGGTGAAGTTGAGGATTATACTGTTTCAATTTCAGGAGATGTTGATACGCAAGCACCGACTGCTCCAACAAGTTTGGCTTCTGGTAATGTAGCTCAGACCGAATTTGATTTGACTTGGACTGCCTCTACTGATAATATTGGAGTTGCAGGCTATAAGGTTTACAAAAACGGTTCATTGTTAAGTACTGTTACTTCTACAAGTGTTCATGTTACAGGATTAACTGCCGGAAGTACAAATTCATTTTATGTAAAAGCTTTTGATGCTGCCGGAAACGAATCTGCACAGAGCAATACTGTAAATGTAACAATGTTAACAGCAACTATTTCATATTGTGCATCTAAAGGCAGTAATGTAAGTTATGAGTGGTTAAACAGAGTTCAATTTAATACTATCGATAAAACTTCCGGAGCAAATGGAGGTTATGCTGATTTTACAAGCATTTCAACAAGTGTTAGTAAAGGAACTTCGTATAATATTACTTTAACTCCTGGGTTTGCCGGAACTACTTATAACGAAGGTTACGGTGTTTGGATTGACTATAATCAAGATGGTGATTTTGCAGATGCCGGAGAATTGGTTTACACCCATGCCAAAACAACTGCAGCAGTCACCGGAAGTTTTACCATTTCAAATTCAGCTGTTGATGGAAGTACACGAATGCGTATTACAATGTCTTATGACGAAACACCAAGTAATCCTTGTGCTAGTTACACTTATGGTGAAGTTGAAGATTATACCGTTGTGATCGGTGCAAAAGGGATGGTTAATATTAATGAAGAATTGAGATTTGTAAATGTTTATCCTAATCCTTCTTCTTCGGTTGTTACGGTTGAACTATCTGATGTTTCTGATAAAACACAAATGTATATTTATTCTGTTACAGGTTCATTGGTAAAAACAGTTTCTGTTCTTTCTGAAAAAACTGTTGTTGATATTAGTGAACTTGCTGATGGTTTATATAATATTAAAGTTGTTGATGAAAAAGGCAATTACAATGCTATTTTTATTAAACAATAATATTTAAGTGAAATTTTTCAAAAAGCTGTTCTAATTTGAACAGCTTTTTTTGTGAAATTTGAACATTATCTGCGCATTATGAATTATGAGTAAAACACCATGAAAAAAAATTTTATTTTGAACAAGTTTGCAATACATTTGTTTTTTACGTTGAGTATTACCTGAAAATATTAAATAGAGAAGGAAAGGCTACAATGCGAATTTTTTACTAATATTATAGAACTGTTAATTGGCTCAAAAGTTTTTATTAAAAACGCATCTAAAATATTTGGATAAAGAAAATTATTTCTATCTTTGCACACCAAATTATTATGCATAAAAGGCTCGTAAAAGAGACAACTATTTGATTGCCAAATGTTTTCCGCCTCTATGTAACATTTAAAAATAAATGAAATGTACGCAATTGTAAAAATTCAGGGACAACAATTCAAAGTGTCCAAAGACAACAAGTTGTATGTGCACCGTTTGAAAGAAGACGAAGGTGCTACTGTGGAATTTAAAGACGTTCTATTAATTGACACTGAAGGAAAAATTAAAGTTGGTTCTCCAACGGTTAGTGGAGCAAGTGTAAAAGCAAAAGTTTTGAAGCATATAAAAGGCGACAAAGTTTTAGTTTTCAAGAAAAAAAGAAGAAAAGGTTACCAAAAATTAAACGGTCACCGTCAACAATTTTCTCAAATTTTGATTGAAGATATTACTGCTTCTGCAAAAAAAGCTACTAAGAAAAAAGAAGAACCTAAAGTAGAAGAACCAAAAGTAGAAGAATAAAACAATCTGTAGGATTGATTAATTAACTTTAAAAACTCAGAAAAATGGCACATAAAAAAGGAGCCGGTTCGTCAAGAAACGGACGGGACTCAGAAAGTAAACGTTTAGGCGTTAAAATTTACGGAGGACAAGTAGTAAAAGCAGGAAACATAATTGTAAGACAAAGAGGAACTAAACATCATCCAGGACAAAACGTAGGTATTGGTAAAGATCATACCTTGTTTGCTCTAACTCCCGGAACTGTTGAGTTTCGTAGAAGAAGAAACAATCGTTCTTATGTTTCGATTGTACCTCCTGTTGCAGAATAGTGTAATTTCAAACAAAAAAAACGCAGAAAATATTTTCTGCGTTTTTTTTTATCTTTGTCGTTCTAATTTATTAATAGTTCTGTGGTAATTAAATAGCATTTTCAACAATAGAAATACTGTTGTTTTTTTTTAATAGATTTTTATAGGTCACAATAGATGCTACATCAGTTTTCCAACTTTAATATCATCACTTCTTGTTTTTTAAAATATAAAAAAAATAAATATCTAAGTTTTTTTTAAATAATCATATTGCTATATTTGAACCATATTATTAGTAACCATTTTCTTTTGTAACTAACTGTAAGTAATTATGTTATCAGTAAAAAACATTATCAGTAATCCTGAAAAAATTGTAGAATCTCTTAAAGTAAAGAACTTTAAAGCAGAAAAAATTGTAGAAAAAATTGTAGAATTAGACGTGTCTAAAAGAAATTTGCAGAAGCAAATAGAAGATCTTCGGTCTGAACAAAACAATGCCGCCAAAAGCATTGGAAAATTGATGGCAGAAGGGAAAAAAGACGATGCTGAATCAGCAAAACAAAAGTCAACTGAAATTAAAGATCAAATAAAAATCTTAGAGGCAGAGTTTCTGCCAATAGATAGTGAATTAGAAAAACTTGTTTTAGAGTTGCCAAATCTACCTCACGAAAGTGTGCCGAAAGGGAAATCAGCCGATGATAATCTTGAAATTCGTACAGGTGGTCAAATACCCAAACTTCCTGAAAATAAGCTTCCACACTGGGATTTAGCAAAAAAATATAATCTTATCGACTTTGATCTAGGAAATAAAATTACCGGTTCTGGTTTTCCTGTTTATGTTGATAAAGGAGCCAGACTTCAGCGTGCTTTAATTACATATTTCTTAGACAAGGGGAGGGAAGCGGGTTTCACAGAATATATGCCGCCTTTGATGGTTAATACAGATACTGCTTACGCAACTGGTCAACTTCCTGACAAAGAAGGACAAATGTACCACATGGAAAAAGATGGATTCTACATGATTCCAACTGCCGAAGTTCCATTGACAAACATTTATCGTGACGTAATTCTTGAAGAAGTTCAATTGCCTATTAAGTTAACCGGTTATACTCCTTGTTTTCGTAGAGAAGCTGGTGCTTATGGAAAAGATGTTAGAGGCTTAAACAGATTGCATCAGTTTGACAAAGTAGAAATTGTATCTATTGAGAAACCTGAAAATTCATATAAAATGCTTGACGAAATGGTTTCTTATGTAGAATCACTCATTAAATCATTAGGTTTGCCTTACAGAATATTAAGACTTTGCGGAGGCGATTTGAGTTTTACTTCTGCTCTTACTTATGATTTTGAGGTTTTCTCAGCCGGTCAGGACAGATGGCTTGAAGTCAGTTCTGTTTCAAATTTTGAGACTTTTCAAAGTAATCGCTTAAAATTGAGGTATAAAGTGAAAGGTGAAAAACAAAAAGAATTAGTGCATACTCTTAATGGAAGTGCACTTGCATTACCTCGAATTTTGGCGGCTTTGCTCGAAAATAATCAAACAGAAAACGGCATAAAAATACCTGATGTACTTGTCCCATATTTAGGTTTTGATGTTATTAGTTAGTATACAAATCAAATTTCTAAACTATTATTATGTTCAATTTACCAAGTTTTAAAACTTTATTTATTCTGATTTTTCTTTTGTTTTTAGTAGGAGCGTTTTTTTTAACAGCATTGTATCCAATGAGCAGTAATGTTGAAATGACTGATTCTTTGGCATATACAGAGCAGTCAGATGTTTATATTATTTCAGATGATAACAATATGACTAACCTTGATAAACAAGGAGAAGCAGAAGATTTTACTTATGTTGAAGATAATAAAAGTGATTGTGAAGGTGAGTTTATAGATGCTGAATTTCAGGGTGGCGAAGCGGCTTTGAAACTATTTATTGCTGAAAATTTACAATACCCCGAAGAAGCAATCGAAAATAATATCGAAGGAACTGTTTATGTTGATTTTGTTGTTGATGAAAAAGGCAAAGTTGATGAAGTCACGGTTGGACGTAGTGCACACGAAATACTTGACGCAGAAGCAGTGAGCATAATTAAAAAAATGCCTGATTTTAGACCTGCTTTTTGCAACGGAGAAACTATAAAAACCAATATGACTATTCCTGTTGTTTTTCAGATTAATTAACTTAACTGAACTTAAAAAAATACAATTTAATTAACATAATAAAGTTAAAATAAAAAACCTAATCGACTGTGAGATAGTTGATTGGGTTTTTTGTTTTTGTGTTTTTAACAAAATCAGCGACCTTAAAAAACATTAAAACTCCTTTCATGTTAGGGTGTTATGTGCGTATATTTACATAAAAACTCAAATCAATTCTAACTTTTAAAAACAATTATTATGGAACAAAAAAAGCACCCTAAGGCAAATTTGGAAAACTATAGAGGAATGTTTTTCCTTGTCGGTTTAGTTTTCTCATTACTATTGGTTTTTGTAACAATCAACAAATCTCAGGCAGATGTTATAATAACTGATTATGAAAGAAGTTCAGACATGTCTGATGATGGAATGATAATTATTAATACAACTCCACCTGAAGAAAAAATAAAAGCGCCGAAACCAAAATTGGCAAATTTGGATATTCTCGAGATAGTTGATAATGACAAAAAATTGCCTGAAATTGATCTCGTTTTTGAAGATCCTAATAAAGATGTTATTTTTGATCCTTTTAAAGACGATGACCCTTTCAAAGATCCATTTGAAGATGATTCTGTATATTTAATTCCTTCAACTCCTGCTGTTTTTAGTGGAGGAGATGCTGCTTTAAATGCTTATATCGCAAAAAATGTTGATTATCCTGAAATTGCTATAGAAAATGAAATACAAGGAACTGTTTATCTTCGTTTTGTTATTACAAAAACCGGAAAAGTTGGCGAAGTTCAGGTTTTAAATCGTGGTAGAGTTGATGAAATTTTGATTGATGAAGCAGTTAGAGTTATTCAAACCTTACCGGATTTTACACCGGGTTATAATAATGGGAGACCAGTAAATGTTTGGATGTCTGTTCCCATTATTTTTGAACTTAACTAAAATTATTAAAAGACAACAGTATAAGGTACTCGTGAGAGTGCCTTTTTTCATGAATTTCGAAGATTTTTTGGTTTAATGTCAAAACAACTAACACTTTAGTTGTCTGAATTTTGTTAAAACAGTAGGCGCTAAGATTCTTTTGGCGGCGTTTTCTTGGCAAAACTGAACGAGTATTTTTAGTTATATTTGTACATTAAATATCTTATCTTATTTTTGTTAAAAAAAAAATCAAAGCATGTTAACTATCGTTTAACATGATGTATTTGTTAACACTAAATTGTTTTGTTATGGGAATGACTATTGTAGAAAAAATTTTGGCTAATCACTCTAAATTTGACGTGGTAAACCCCGGACAAATTATTGATGTATTAATTGACGCAAGAGTTGCCCGCGATTTTGGCGGACCAAACGTTGTGAAAAACCTTGAAGAAAGTAATATGAGTATTCACGATGCCTCAAAAACTTTCTTTACTTTTGATACAAATCCAACCGGTTCTGATATGAAATACGCTGTTAATCAGCATATTTGTCGTCAATTTGCCAGAAAACATAATGTTAAAATTTTTGATATTAATAACGGAATAGGAACACATACTTTGATGGAACTTGGACTTGCATATCCAGGTTCAACTGCCGTTTCAACCGATTCTCATGCAAATATTATGGGAGCAGTTTGTTCTTTTGGACAAGGAATGGGCGATCAGGATATTGCTGCTGTTTGGGCAAATGGAAGTATTTGGTTCAAAGTGCCTGCTTCCGTGAAAATTACCTTAAACGGAAAACGTCCCGAAAATGTAACTGCCAAAGACATTGTACTTAATTTGTTGCACGAATTTGGAGCAAATAGTTTACTTGGTTATTCAATTGAGCTTTATGGAGAAGAAGTAGATAAATTATCACTTGATGAAAGAATTACAATTTCTTCAATGGCAACAGAAATGGGAGCTATAATATTGTTTATTCCGCCTACAGATGAAATTTACGATTATTTTGAAACTCGTTTAAATAGAAAAGTAGAACGAATTTTTGCCGACAAAGACGCTGTTTATGAAAAATCATTTGATCTGAATATCAGCGACTTTAAAACAATGGTCTCGTTACCTGGAAAACCACACGGAACAGTTAACATTTTAGAAGCTAAAAAAAGAAAAATTGATTCTGCTTTCATCGGAAGTTGCACAAATGGTCGTATCGAAGATTTACGTGTTGCTGCAAATATTTTGAAAGGGCGAATTGTAGCTCCGGGAGTAGTTCTCAAAATTGTTCCTTCAACTGATATAGTTTGGCAACAGGCTATGGACGAGGGACTTATTAGAATATTTAAAGAAGCCGGAGCATTAGTATCAAATGCAGGTTGTGCAGGTTGTGCCGCAGGTCAAGTTGGAATGAACGGACCGGGCGAAATAACAATAAGTACAGGCAACAGAAATTTCCCAGGCAAACAAGGAAAAGGCGAGGTTTATCTTGCTTCTCCCGCCGTTGTCGCTGCTTCTGCGATAGCCGGTTATATCACAACAATTGATGATATTCCCGAAACTCCCGCGAATTTTGATTCTTTTTACGTTGAAAGTAAATCTGAACTTGCAGAAAAACATATAAAAGATGCTGAAAATGCCGAGAAAAAGGCTTTTGCACAAGGTAAAGTTTGGCTTATCGACAGAGATAATATCGATACTGATATGATTTTTCACAATCGTTATCTTGCTATCACAAATATTGATGAAATGGGGCAATATGCTTTTGACAACCTGGAAGGATACGAAGATTTTGCAAAAAAAGTAAAACCAACAGATATTGTTGTTACCGGAAAAAATTTTGGAAGCGGAAGTTCACGTCAGCAAGCTGTAGATTGTTTCAAAGCACTTGGAGTGCCTGTTATTTTAGCACAATCTTATGGCGCAATTTACGAACGTAATGCAATCAACGCAGCAATGCCGATTATGGTTTGCGATTTGAAAATGATTGAAGAAATTGGGCTTAAAAACGGTGATGAATTATTTGTTGATTTTGAAACCGGAAAAGTAGAAAATAAATCTAATGGCAAAACATCTCAAATTGAACCGTTTTCGGAAGTTCAGCTTGATATTTATCAAAAAGGTGGACTTTTCTAGAGCTAAAAGTTTATAACGCTATAAAATAAAACCGAAAATTTTCTTTGTGGAAGTTTTCGGTTTTATTATTTATCCTTAGATTTAAGTAATAAAAGTAATACCGAACCGTTATCATATAACAGAAAATAAATTTTCTTAACATGATAATCGTTCGGCATTATACTAAATATTAATTACTAATCTTGATAGCGGTTTAGTATAACTTTTGGGAGTGTAAAGAAGAGTTATTTTTGAATTATGTCTGTGGTAAATTGCCATGCATTTAGACTAAATCTACCTCCCTGATCAGTTGCTCCAACTTGCCAATAATAAGTTGTGTTATCTTTTAAATTTCTAATATTACAGCTGAAATTTTCAGTTGCGCTAACAATTTTATTTTCTTCAGTTATTATTCCTTCATCACTTTCAGAAAGAAAAACATCAAAAATTAATTTATCTCCGTTGGGGTCTGAACAATCCCAAGATAACACTAAAACACTGTCTGTTATGTTTGTAGCGTCATCAGTTGGGTTGATACAAATAGGTAAATCAGGCTTTTTATTGCAACTAAGTAATGACAAAATAAGAATGATCGTTAATGTTTTTAGTATGTTATTCATAGTTATTGGTTTTTTTGTTAAAATGATATTCAATTGCAAATCTTGGTTCAAAGAAGCTTATCCCGTTTATAAAAGTCAAATATTGAAAACCAAAATCAAGATATAATTCTTCAACTAAATTAATACTAATACCAATTGCAAAATTAGTACGTATTTTATTCATTTTGTTATAAACTTCGGGATACCCATCCCTGTTTAGAAATTCATAATTAGTTAAATTAATGTTACACTCAAAATATATTTTTTCTTTTCCCATCATTTTGCTATTTATTTGAAAAGGTACGTAATATCTCGAGAGGATTCCAACACTATAAAATTCTTTGTAATTATGAATAGTGCTGTTTACATACATATAATCAAACATAACTCCAAAACCAAGATTTTTAATAGGGAAATAACAAAAATATGGTTCTGTTTCTAATAAAATATCGTGGTAGTGATTTTTTAATGAGTCTTTCCCGAACTCAACAAAACCTGCACTATGAAAGCCTATTACATATTTTGGAATATCAATTTTTGGTATAATTAATTGACTATAGGTTGTTGTTTTTATAGACAAAAACAAAACTAGAAATATTATCTGTTTGAATTTTATGCAATGATTTTTGTTGTAAATTAACATAAAAGACCTAATTATATATCAAATATTTGAGCATTTTTGATTGAGTATTTTTTTATTAAAATTTCAAAGTATAATTTAAAAATGGCATTATTGGAGCTAAACAGACTCCCGTGATTTTATCAGGAATATTAGAACCTTCCAAATAATAAGGGTTTAATCTGTTATAAACATTATAAACACCTAACGACCACATTCTTATTGTTTTTTCTCTTTCTTTTGTGAAATTGAATGCAATGTCTAAACGATGGTAAACAGGAAACTTGATGTTATTATACCCTTGGTAATAGTTTCTGTAAATTAAATAGTTTTCGTAATCGGTTGTTAAAAAGTATTGTGATGAAAACGTTGCATTTTGGCCAGACATTAATATCCAACTTGCTGCAAATAGAATATTTTTTTTGATGTGGTATTCTGCTTGGATGTTAAAATTATGAGGTCTGTCATATTTGTATGGGAAAATTTTTCCGTTATTAACATCTTCGAAAGTTCTGAAAGAACGGGAGTATGTGTAAGAAACTTGACCTGTAATCTTTCCTGCTGTTTTTTGAACAAAACATTCAATACCAAAAGCATATCCTGTCCCTTTTGTTGTTTTATCTTGCCAATCAGTTTTAATGTCTAGAAAATCGGCACCTTGCTTATACATTATCAAATTGTCAAAAGTTTTATGAAAGCCTGAAACGCTGATAATAATATTTTTATTTGTATTTACTTCTAATCCAGCATCGTAAATATTAGAATAAATTGGCTCTGTTTTTTCTGTTGTTGGAACCCATAAATCGGTTGGCATTCCTACCGATGAATTTGTTAGCAGATGTATATATTGATGAATATTACTGTAAGAAACCTGAAAATTAAAGTTTTTGGAAAATTGAATTTTGGAGCTTATTCTTGGCTCAATGAATTTGTGTAATTTTTTGTTTACGTAAAAACCATTAAAATTAACACCTATATTTGAACTGAAAATACCTGTTTTTATTTGGTCTTCAATGTATGAAGAGAATTCTAATGCTTCAATGGTTTCATTAGTTGATGATTTATCAATATTTAATTCGCTATATTCATCATTATAATATTCTGAAGAAAAGCTGGGGAAAAATTTCTTTTGTGATAAATTTACTCCAAACTTAAGGTTATTCGATAAATTAAGAAAAATATCAAATTTTGATTTGTAACCTATTTCCTGAATACCAGAACCGGCAGAGTATGAATATTCTTTTTTTAAAGTTTCATTATCAATAGTTTGTTGTTCGAGGGAGTAGTTTGACGAACTAAAGTCAAATTTAGTGAAAAAAAAAGTATTATTTACTGAAATTTTGGGAGAAAGTATTGATTGCCATCTGAAAGCTCCGGTAACATTACCCCAAATTATATCCTGATGTGCCTTTTGAATTGTATTTATGTCATTTTCAGATTCATCTGCTTTTACAAAACCTTTGTCTTTGCCAGTATAAAAACTCACATAAATTCTGTTTTTTGCAGATAATTTATAATTCCATTTTGCGTTGAGGTCGTAAAAATAAAATCCTGTTATTGTATTGTCTGCTATTGATTTGGAAATTGGTCTGAAAAGCGCATCAATATAGGTTCTTCTAGCTGTAATCAGAAAAGAAGATTTTTCTTTTTTTATAGGGCCTTCCAGTAATATTTTAGAAGAAATAAGTCCAATAGAAATATTTCCATGTGATTTTTGCATGTTGCCTTCCTTCATATACATACCAACAACAGACGAAGTTTTGCCGGAGAATTGAGCAGGGATACCTCCCTTTATTAAATTTACGCTTTTCAGAGCATCTGTATTAAAAACAGAAAAGAATCCGAATACATGATTAACATTGTAAACAGGAATACCGTCCAAAAGAAATAAATTTTGGTCGGGGCTACCACCTCTAACATTTAAGCCGGCACTACCTTCGTTCCCTGCTGATACCCCGGGAGTTAGAATCAGAGATTTTAAAACATCAGTTTCTCCGGCTATTACCGGCATTATAGCTACTTTTGATATAGGTAAATAGCACATATTAGCATGAGATTGCTTGCCGGAAACAATAACTTTTTGAAGTTCTATGCTTTGCGAAAATAAACCAATGGAAATTACAGTGTCTTTTGTTATTATGATATCAATAGTTTTACTTTGATAGCCAATTAGACTAAATTCTACTGCGTTTTTTCCTTTTGGCAAAGTGATACTATAAAATCCGTATTCGTTGCAATAAGTTGCTTTTAGTTGTTTTTTTTCAACTATTGTAACACCTGCAAGATTTTCCGAAGAAGCAGAATCTTTTATAATACCACTAATTGTGTAGTTTTGAGAAAAAATTGAGCATGTAAAAAAGAGAGTAAAAATTAAAGATATGAATGTTTTCATGTTTTTTTATACTTCTAATTAGGTTTTTATTCTTGTTTCTTTTTTAAAATATAATTAGTTTCAAAAAAATCACCAAATCTTGTTGTATACGAATCTACATACTCATAACCATTTTTGCTCATAAAGTTTAATGCATCTATCATAGACGTAAATTTTAAAATATTCCCATTTTCATCTTTAATAATATTCTTGTTTTTGTTAATAGATTTATTTTCACCTCCAAAATCAAATCTAATCACTATTGTGCTTTTAGCATATTCATTAGTTCCTATTATTTTCATGTATTCTGTATTTATTTCTAAAAAAGGAACATCGTCTATGGATTGAGATTTTGCAACTATGTTAACACAGGTTAGAAAAACAAGAAAAATAAATAATTTTGTTTTCATATTAAATTATTTTATTGGTTTTTAATGAAGATAATTGTGTCTTTATTAGATGATAAGCCTGCAAAAATTCCTGTTCCGTTTGTTACATTTGAATAAATAATTACTGGTTCTACAAGAGGGTTATTATTTGTTTTTGTTTTTAAGAAGACTGTTTTATAAAATAAATAAGCATCATAGGAAATCGTGGCTAATTCATAAGTGAAAATAATAGTGTCTGAGTATAAAGAAAATATATTTGACAGATTTAATGTGTAATTTTGATCTTTAAATAATGAGTCTGAAAAAATCGGAACATTGAAATCGTATAAATAAGTTTCATTATTTGTATAAAACCCGTCTTCCCCCCGAGTTTCAATTGCTGGATCATTTGAAAAATAAGGCTGGTTGCTAAAAATATAGTAATAGTTATCGTTGTTCTTTGGGTCGGTAAAACACAAAAAAACATTCATTAAGTATGCCTGTGCAATACTATCATAAATTGAAATATTATTAGAAAGATATTCTATTTTTGTCGAAGTTGGGATATCGGTTTCTGAGTATATAGTATCATACAAAGGTACAATAATTTTTAGTTTATATTTATTTCCTTCTTTGGGAGTGTATGAACTAAAATACCATCCTTCTTGTGGTTTTAAATTAGCCTTTTGAATATTCCCAATTAATTTATCGTTTTCAAACAAAAGTATTTGGGCATTATTAATGAATACATCATCTAAATTCGTTCGATTCAAGTCAAATGTGTAGCTAAGATTTACTCTTATTGTATCATCAGCTTCTAAAAAGCACATTACATTTACTTGTTTTTCAGAATTAGTATGTGATTTAAATGTTTTTTCACAACTAATTATTGAAAAAACAACGAATAAAAACAGAATGTTTTTCATAAAACGTAGTAATTCTTTTGAAAATTATAGAAACAACGCAAATACAATTAACTTGTATTCGCGTTGATTATAATTATTGAGATATTATAAATTTAAAAGACCCATTACTTCTAAATATTTGATTATCGAGAACATTTATTGTATATTCTCCCATAGCATCATCTTCGCCAACAGTCCATTTTAATTTTACAGGAACTGATGGGGTTATAGGTATCGGATGTGTTTGTCCTATTGGAATTGAAGTTGATATTGTAAGGCCAACTTCAATCGTGGTTTCTACGTCTTCTTCCCAGAATTTAATATAAAGATGATCTCCATAGCTGGAATACCATTTGGGAATTAGGGCTAAATTGTAAACTTTTGATTTTTGGTCAACATCTGATCGATTTGGTTTAGCATAAAAATTTCCAAGCGAATGTTCTGAGCCTTCTCGATATAATTCTCCTCTGATTTCAGGTTTTCCTTGTATCCATGTTTCATATAGTGATAAATCAATAAAGTGAATACAATTTAGTATAACTGGTTTATTATATTGATATTTTTCACTATTTTTTGGATTGTAAAAAGATGTTTGGTTCGTGTTTAATGCTTTATCATTTCTTTCGCAGCTACCAATAACAACAACAGGGACATCTGGTTCTACTCCTGTAGAAAGATAATAAGTGTTTCCTTTAAAATCGTAAGCAGTCACAAATTTTGTTGTTTGTTCATCAAAATTAAATGGAATATAAGTTGCTAATGGAATTTCTTTTATAGCATCCCATTTTTCGCAGTTTATAGGAACTGAGATTTGAAAATCAGGTATTGATTTTATAATATTTTCAAAATCATCTTTTGTTGCATTTGTTCCTTTTTCTGCAACATAAGCGTCAAAAATAAAATCCTCAAGAGTTTTTCCCTTTATGATACTTTTATCTTTCAAATTTTGATATAAAATATCATAATCGCCGTCAAATTGCTTCATTGCTTCTTCCTTGATGAAGGTTCTAAATTCTGGATTTTGTAGTGACTTTGCGATAGCAAAGCTAATAATTTTTCGGTTCTGATTGTCAATTTGATTCACCTGAGTATCCGTAATGTGAGAAACCGTATTTTTGGGGATTACCAAACTGTTGTTTTCTTCAGATATATTTAACTCATTTTTCTCGCAACTAACAGCAAATACTGCTATAATACTAAATAAAGCGGAAATCGTAAATAATGAAATTTTTTTCATTTTCAATTTTGTTTTTTAATTAATAAATACTTGTTTGTTAGTCGGTTTTTTTTTTTGTTTGATTGGAATTCCGCTGGCGAAAAAAAAAAAAAAAATGGGTATTCTCCAAATTTATTTTCCATAAAAAATAAATTTATGTAAAAAAAAATAATGGATATGGCTGTTTAAAGTAATTGTATGAAAATGTTAAAAATATTTAAGCAAACAAATAATTTGATGTTATTTTTTTTTCAATTAGTTAGTTTTCGGTTTTTTTTGTACCTTTGGTTTTACAAACTATTAACGATTTTACTAATATATGAAAATAATACAACTGGATGATTTACAGGAAAATGCAGTGGATTTAATTGCAAATCAATGGATGCTGATAACAGCGGGAACTGCTGATAATCATAATACTATGACGGCTTCGTGGGGTGGAATTGGACATTTGTGGAACAAAGATGTTGCTTATATTTTTATACGCCCACAAAGACATACTTACGATTTTGTTGAAAAAAACGATTTTTTTAGTCTTTGCTTTTTTGAGGAAAAGTACAGAAATGTGCTTAAACTTTGTGGTTCAAAGTCGGGTAGGGATATTGATAAAATGAATTTGGAAATTACACCTGTTGTTGATGAACAAAATATATATTACAAAGAGGCAAGAGTTGTAATGCTTTGTAAAAAGATTTATTATCAGGATTTGGATCCGAAAAACTTTCTTGATGCCTCTATTCAAAAAAACTATCCTCAAAATGATTACCATAGAATGTATATCGGGGAAATTTATAAAACACTTGAGAACTAAGAGTTAAGAACTAAGAACTCGATAACAGATTAACTCGACAACTGACAAAATGAAATCAAAAATTGTTTTTATATCCGTTTTATTGATCTTAATTTCCTGTAATTCGGAAAAAATAGTTTACGAGCCAATAGGATACTTTTTTTCAGAGTTCACAAAAGATACAGGTGCACCTCGTCAAGGAATTCTTATGCCCGAAACAAAAGGACAAATTTTACTAAAAGAGGAATATGTTGAAGGTTTGGCAGAGCTTTCCGACTTTGAGTATATCTGGGTGATTTTTGATTTTAATCAGGCAAAAGGTTGGGAAAATATTGTACGTCCGCCCGAAAGTGAACATAGTTTTGGGATTTTTGCAACTCGTAGTCCTCGCAGACCAAATCCAATAGGAATGAGCCTTGTAAAACTAGATTCTATAAAAAATAATGTGCTTTTTGTTTCAGGCGTTGATATTTTTAATGGAACACCAATTTTGGACATAAAACCATATTTGCCGTCGGTTGATTTTGTCTACTCTCGTAAAAACTTGCAAACAGAAGTGTTCTTGGGGCATCATAGCAATGACTTCCTGAACGATTCTTTGGTGAAAATTTTTATAGAAGGGGCTGAAAATTATCAGGATTCATTGTTATTAAACCATAATCATTAAAAACTTTAAAATCAATATAGTAATGGCTATAGATTTGAACTTTAAACTATTTTATTGTATACTTGTAGAAAAAAAATAAATGCAATTTGTTTTTAGAAAAATAACATCAATAGTAAATAATGAAATTCATTTTAAAGTCCCCGAAGACTTTTATTCTGATGAAGTAGAGGTTATTGTAATTCCAATTTCTAAAATAGAAAACAATAAAAGTGTTAATTTTGATAATTATTATGGAATTAGTGATATTGGTGAAAAAGAAATTGAAAAGCAATTAAATGAATTAAGAAAAGAATGGGACAGAAAAGTACTTGATTGACACAAACATTCTTATTTGTTTTTTTGATGGATTATTGTCTGAGCATCAGAAAAAACTATTCTTAATATTTTTTAAAATTCTTTTATCATTTCGATTATTTCAAAAATTGAGTTTTTAGATTTTCGGAATTTTATTGATGAACAAAAATTCATCTTGGCAAAAGAATTTGTAAACATAGCAAAAACATATTCTTAAAATGATGAATTAGTTGAAAAAGTAATAGAGATAAAGCAAAAATACAATCTAAAACTTGGAGACTCAATAATAGGAGCAACAGCTATTTTAAATGACTTAATAGTTGTTACCAGAAATGAAAAAGATTTTAAGAAAATACCTGATTTGAGTGTGCTAAATCCTTTTAGTTAAAAACTTTTTTTCAACTCTGAAATACCAAAAATCGGAGTGAAATGATAAGTCTCTGAATCACAAGAACCTGCCATGTGGTTTATATGATGAAATTTGTTCAAAAACACAACTTTATTGCCCTTTTTATAAGCTGAAATGTAGTTTATTTCACCTGAACTTGCCATGTAATAATAATCTTGCTGAAAAATAGAATAAACCGGCATTTTTAAATCAGGATTTGCACGTACAAATGCAAACAAAACTGAATTGGTTGACATAGCCGTATAATCATCATTGATTGTGTTTTCATTTGTAAAAGTAAATGTAACTCCGTCAATATCAATAAAATCATCTAAAAATGGTATTGGTTCCGGCTTTTTTGAAATATCCAAGTTGTTTTCTGCAAAGAATTTTTTTGCTTCTTCAAGATTTGCCGTAGAAGTTTCATAATCAAAACAATCTGATTCTGTATATGAAGAATTGTAGATTGTAAACGTTTTAAGATATTCTTGTTTCGACAAATCGTAAACGCCTAAAACAACTCCTGCATAAGGGTTTTCTTGCATTCCGGTGTATTTGCAATCACAAGGTTGCATATAAATATCTCCTTGTTCGTCGTATACTTCCAATAAATTGAAAACATGTTTGAAAGCCACTAAATTATTATCAAAGTTAATGTCAAGTACTGTGAATTTAATTGTTTGAATAGTGTTTTGATATGGAACTGAATTGAATTCTCTGGTTTTTGAATCTTGAGCGTAGTTATTTGCTGATAAAAATACAATTACGCTAATTATTAGTAGTATGTGTTTCATGTTGTTAAGTTTTTTGTTAGTTCAATTTCATATTTTTAATCCAAAAAACATCATCTTGATGATAAGTGTCGATAATTAGAGTTTTTAGACCTACGGAAAAATAGAATTGAGCTTCAGTTGTGTTTTTTGGACAATTCTTTTTTGTACAAACAATAACTAAGCCGTTTGTCATTAAAATATCAAATTTTTGATTATTGCAAATGAAATCTCTGATGCGGTTAAAATCCTCAAAATCAACTTCGTTTGTCATTTTAAAAGCATTATTGTTGCTACAATCGGAAAGTTGTTTCACAAAGTCCAGCGCAAAGTTTTTATCTTGACGAAGAATGAAATAATTAACAGAAATAGAGGTTACTTTCCACAGTTTTTTTTCATTTTTTTCCAAGGTCAGAGTTATATTTCGTTGGTCTGCAGGAGTTCCTTCTACATAAAAGTCAATATTTACAGAATTAATAGAATTGATGCCAAATCCACTTTGTTCATAAGATGTTATTTTTTCTTCTTCATTGAAAAACATCGGAAAATCTAATTCGCCTTGACTTAGTAAATATGCGTTTTCAAAATCCTCATTTATTGCATATTGCATAAAGTTGTCGGCAGTTTCTTTTGCTTTTTTTGAGTAATTTTGAAAAAGTAATGGAGTGATAATAGCTATTGCTAAAATTAAAATACCAGATAATATTTTCTTTGTTTTTTTCATGATAAAATTTTTTAATGTTGGAAAATCCACCAACCAAGATGAAATTTAAAACCAAAGTGCGGTCCCCATTCACTAGGAGAATGATCATTAAAAAAGTAAGTTTTGCCCAGTTGAACGCCCAAATGAAATGCAAATCTCGATTCCCAAGCAAAGGCGTAACCCGGCTCTAAGGCAATAGTTGTAGCGTAATGGAGAGCGAAAAAATTTCTGGTTCCTCCTATGAGTGGAGCAATGTAAAATCCAGATGTTTTATCTATTAAAGATTCTTTTTTTTTGAAAGAAAATGGTAAAGCAAAGCTAATTCCTACATTTGAAAACCCATTGTCTGTTTTGCTGAAATGGTAATTTGAAATTGTTGTAAACCTAAAATCAAATCTTTTTGAAACAGGAATACGCATAACTGCCGGAAAAATATTCAAGTCAAATTCTCCTTTGTCGTAGTATTGTTCAACAGTAACAGATGGTTCAAAACCAAGGAATAAGTTCCGTTGTGCAAAAGATTGAATCGACAAAAAAACCAGAATAATTATTACTTTTATTTTCATATTTTCTTTTTTTAATATTAAAAACTCCACCCGATAGCTAAACCGGCCCATGGCGATAAAGAATATTTATTCGATAAAACATCCTTTAAAAGTAAAGGAGTAAAACCGGCTTTGAAAAAAAATCCTCCAATTCTTTTTTGATATCTATAGCCCAACCTGAAAGAAAAACCTTGTTCTTTGCTTATAAAATCGTAAATGTAACCTGTGCCTATTTCCAAATGATGTTGAATTCCGTACAAAAAATTTATTTGTGGCGTAATACTTACTGTATTAATTTTATTAAAATCATCATTTGGGAGTATTTGCGTGCCAATAGCCATCGTAAATTTGCTTCTGCCGTGAGATTTAATAATTCGATCATAAGATACATTATATAGATAACCAGCGCTCCCAAATATTTCAAAAAAAATGGTATTATTTCTAACCGGAAGAACTATTAAATCCGGAGGTTGCGAATTTGCTGTAAAAACAGAAGAAATAAGTATAAGAAATAAAACTTTTAGCTTCATAAATTTAGTTGTTTGATGTGAAATCGACATCTAATATTAATTGCTCTTCAAATTTTATGTTGTTTTTTTTTGATTTGAATAAAATTTATTAAGTTCAAATATCCGACTTTTAATCGCAAAAAAAAAATTGTATTTTAATTTTTCGCAAATACTTTTCGAGAGGTTATTTAAGAATTTTTTTTTAAATTGATTTTAGATATTATTGCATACTTAATTTTGCACGATGTAAAATAATATTAGATGTTTTGTGTTTTGCCTTTTGAGTGTTTTTTGAAAAAATATTATTGTTATTATTATTGAAAAAAAAGAGATGAATATTGAAAATGTAGAGTTAAAGTATTTAACTTTAGAGGACTATCAGGAGTTAAAAGATGCGATGCTTGAAACTTATTCCAATTTGCCTAATTCGTATTGGACAAAAGATCAGTTGAAACTGTTGATGAAAAAGTTCCCCGAAGGTCAGGTTGTAATAAAAGTTAACGGAGATTTGGCCGGTTGTGCGTTTTCTATTTTAGTTGATTATGATAAGTTTGATGATCATCATACTTATAAAGAAATAACCGGAGATTTTTCATTCGACACTCACAAATTTAACGGAGATGTTTTATATGGTATAGATGTTTTTATAAAGCCTGAATTCAGAGGTTTAAGACTTGCACGGAGGTTATATGACTACAGGAAGGAACTTGCGGAAAAATTAAATTTGCGAGGTATTGCTTTTGGTGGAAGAATACCAAATTATCATAAGTATCAAAACGAATTGTCGCCAAAAGAATATATTGAAAAAGTAAAACGAAAAGAAATTCATGATCCGGTTTTTAATTTTCAAATCTCAAATGATTTTCACCCTGTAAAAATATTAAAAGGATATTTAGAAGGAGATTCAGCGTCCGGAGAGTTCGCGGTTTTATTAGAATGGAATAATATTTATTACGAAAAGAAATCAAAAAAAATATCACCACCAAAAAAAGTAGTGCGATTAGGGCTAATACAATGGCAAATGCGTTTGTATAAAAATATGCAAGAATTAATGCAACAAGCCGAATATTTTATAGACGCTGTTTCGGCTTATCATTCTGATTTTGCTTTGTTCCCTGAGTTTTTTAATGCACCTCTTATGGCTGAAAACAACAACCTGCCAGAATCTGAAGCTATTAGAGAATTAGCTAAATACACACCTAAAATAGTACAAAAATTCTCAGAATTTGCTGTTTCTTATAATATAAATATTATTACCGGAAGTATGCCTGAATTAAGAGATGGTTTGCTTTATAATGTTGGTTATCTGTGTAAAAGAGATGGATCAAGCGAAAGATACGAAAAACTACATGTTACTCCCGATGAACAAAAAGTTTGGGGTATGCAAGGAGGTGACCAATTGAAAACTTTTGACACTGACTGCGGGAAAATAGGAATTCTTATTTGTTACGATTCTGAATTTCCTGAACTTAGTCGATTGTTGGCTGATGAAGGAATGGATATTTTGTTTGTCCCATTTTTAACAGATACTCAAAATGGTTATTCCCGAGTAAGATATTGCTCACACGCAAGGGCTATTGAAAATGAATGTTATGTTGCAATTGCCGGAAGCGTTGGAAACTTGCCGAAAGTAAGTAATATGGACATACAATATGCTCAATCAATGGTGTTTACGCCTTGCGATTTTTCTTTTCCGGCAAATGGGATTAAAGCCGAGGCAACTCCAAATACCGAAATGATTTTGATTGCCGATGTTGATATTGATTTGTTGCGTGGGTTAAATCAATTTGGAAGTGTTAAAAACCTGAAAGATAGACGAAAAGATATTTTTGAGTTAAATAAAATTATTGCTCTAAATAAATAATTTGCGAGAGATTTTTTTTTGCGAACCTTTGCGAGATATTTTTTCACGCAGAGTATCGTAGAGGTTCACGCAGAGTATTGCAGAATTTTATTTGCGAATCTTTGCGAGAGATTTTTTCACGCAGAGTACCGCAGATTTTTCTTTGCGAGCCTTTGCGAAATCCTTTGCGAACCTTTGCGAGAGATTTTTTCACGCAGAGTAACGCAGAGTTTTTTTTGCACACCTTTGCGAGAGATTTTTCACGCAGAGCAACGTTATAAATTATTAACTATTCTTTTTATGCCGTCTTTCAAATGAACTTCTTTGAAATTTATAAGTAATCCAAGTTTTTTACCTGAAAGTCTTAGATAGGTTAAAAGTTGCTTGTAATGAACATCCGCTACTTTTTCAATTGACTTTATTTCAATAATAACTTTGTTTTCAACTAGAATATCCAATCTAAAACCTTGTTCAAATTGAATCTCTTTATAAACTAAAGGTATCCCAATTTGTGTTTTCACATCAAGACCTAATTCTTTCAATTCATAAGCTAATGTTGCTTCATATACGCTTTAGAATAATCCTGGTCCTAGTTCTGAGTGAATTTTCATTGCAGCTCCGATTATTTTGTATGAAATATCGTTTTCGTGCATTATTGTTATTTTAAGTGACTAATATTAAAAGCATAACAAAGATAAAATTATTCTCTGTTTTTTAAGGCTTTTCTGTCGATTTTACCTACAGGGGTCATCGGAATTTCGTCAATAAATTCAATTTTTGCAGGCATTTCATATCTGGCAACTTTGTTTTTTAACCAGTTCATCAGAATTTCTTCTGTTAGTGTGCTGTTTTTTGATAATACGCAAAACGCTTTCAATCGTTGTCCAAATTCATCATCATTTATACCAATAATAACAACCTGCTCAATTTCGGGGTGACGAATAATTACATTTTCTACAACAATCGGGTAAACATTTTCTCCGCCCGAAACAATCATGTCATCTGCTCTTCCTGCTAAAAAAAGGTGTCCATCTTTATCCACATAGCCCAAATCGCCGGTTGCTACATTTTTATCATCTTTGTTAGACATTGACCATTTGGTTTTTAAGCTAATCATTCCTGTTTCTCCTGATTTTACTTTTCCCCCGCTTTTATCAACAATTTTTAGTTTAACTCCCTGAATCGGTTTGCCAATCGTAGATGGTTTTTCTGCTAAATCTTTTGGAGTTGCCATTACTGAAAATCCGGCTTCGGAAGTTCCGTATAGGTTAAATAAAACATTTCCAAGTTTTTGGAGAGTTTCTTTAACTAAAACAGGGGAAATTACGGCACCTCCTGTTATGATTCTTTTTAATGAAGAAATATTTGCAGGATTATTTTCCAATAGACGTTTTAAAATCAAAGGGACAAGAGTTATTACTTCAATTTTATGTTTTTCTATTAATTCTGATGCTTTTTCTGTGTTAAATTTTTCCAATAAATGGATTTTTGAGCCTAAAAGCACTGATATAATGAGAGTTGAAAGTCCAAAACCGTGATAAATTGGTGTTGCAATGTAAACTGACTTATATTGGTCGAGGTCTAATTTTGTCAACAAGGCAAAAAAAGGATTTAGAAAGTCAAAAATTGAAGGTTTTCTTTTGGCAACTTTAATACTGCCCGATGTTCCTCCAGTTAGAACGACTATGCTTCCGGACTTTTTCTTAGGTAGTTTTATGTTTGATAAGTCTTGGTTTTGCGCAATATTGTTGATTGCCGGTTTTTCATTATGATAAGCAAAAAGTGTTTTTTCAGCAGATATTATATTTTCGAGTTTTTTTTTAATTTCAACATCGTAAACAACTAATTCAAAGATAGTTTTGTTGAAAAAGAGCTCAAATTGTTCCTTGCTCATTTCCGGGTTTAATAAATATAAATCTGCGCCTAAACCAGAGATTGCAAAAGTGGCTTGAACAATCGAAATATGATTTTTACAAATTACTGCAACTTTATTTTTTGGCTTAATATTAAATTTATCTTTTATAGCAACAGCTAATTTTTTTGTTTTCGAGAACAATTCGCTGTATGTTAGAGATTTATTTTCGTCAGCAATTGCAAGTTGGGTAGGGTAGAGTTTGGCGGAAAAGTTAAGCATTGCCAAAAGGTTAATACCATTTTGAAGAGCAGAACCGGCAAATTTTATTATTCCTTTAGGAGATGCCAGATTAGTTTTGTACAGTTTTTTTATCATTGTGTAAATTTAGTCAATCATTCTATCATTCTATCATTCTGTTAATTCTATCATTCAGTTAATTCTATCATTCAGTCATTCTATCATTTTTAAGAATTTGTTTTGCAATTTGTTTTATGAATACGTACGAAAAAATCTGTCCCCAGATTCCCCACCATGGCTTAATTTTTTTTCTGCCGGTAATTAACGATTTACACACAATATTTGCAACGTGATTAGTTGTCATAGCCGGCATTTTGCGATATTGTTTTGTCGGCAAAATCATTCTGGTTTTTACCAAGGGCAGATATATTGATGTTATTTTTATTTTGTTAGCTTTTAGTTCAGGCTCAGCACTTTTTAGCCAAATATCAAGAGCAGATTTAGATGCTTGGTAAGCAGCTCATTCAGGGACGGGAGCAATTAAAGCATTCAAGGTTGAAATATTTATAATATGACCATTATTTTTTTTAAGCATTGGAATAATTGAAAGCATAATTTTCACAGGAGTGTAATAATTTATAGACATTGTGCGACTAAAATCGTGAAATCGGTCTAAGGATTTGTAAATTGAACGTTTTATTGATTTTCCGGCGTTGCTTATGAAAACGTCTATTCCGCCTTCGATTTTTAGAATTTCTGAAATTAAAATATCAACTTGTTCCTGATTGTATAAATCTGTTGAAAAAATCTGAGCAGAACCACCTTTTCTTTCTACAACTTTTTTTATTGCCAGAAGTTTTTCTTTTGTTCTGGCTACAAGTATTAAATTCGCTCCGGTTTCTGCTAATTTGTAGGTAATTGTTGCTCCAATACCAAAAGTAGCTCCGGTAATTAAGATGTTTTTGCCTTTTAGTTTGGTCTTTAATTTTTCCTTGTTATACTTAACAGGCGGAAAAAAGAGCAAATTTTCTATACATGAGTATTTTGACTTCATGGTGTAAAAATAAAAAAATCCGGCAGAATTTGCCGGATTTTATTTCTTGTATTTGTTTTATAAGCTATTATTTAGACTCATCAATAATTATGCTATCAATTTCCCAAGTTCTTCCACTTGATGAAGAACCTGTGTATACAAATGCAACATATTTTGTGTTAGTAGGCAAAGATAAATTACCTGACCCTTGCCATGTCCAGAATGTTGTTCCGGTATAGAAAGAAGGAGATAAATCCGTCCATGTTGCTGTATTAGGGTCAGATGTTCCGTCATAATCTGATGAATATCTAACTTTTAAAACATCTCCACTGTATCCCCAAGCAGATTGAAAGCTCAAAAATGGAGCAGTAAAAGCAGTTAAATTTAAAGAAGGTGAAATATACCAACTTTCAGTAGGTACATTTGTTGTTCCATTATAGTTTTTACATTGACCGTATGTGCCACCAATTGTACCAACACTCCAACTTGCTCCTTCTACAACATAGTTCGTCCATCCACCAGAATAAAGGTCTTCATCACTAAAATCTTTTAATAAAGCTTCTTTAAATCTTGCGTTGTTCATCACAGCATCATCAGTACTGCGAACATATAGTTGATAATCACCATTGTATTTCCCTAATATCCCAATAATATATCCACTTCCGTCTGGTAATGTGTCTTTTGCAAAGTTTGCATAACCGCTTGTTCTAACAATAAGTGAATTGTTATTTTCATCTATTATATTGTGATTTATTGTTTCAAGGTTTTCTACATCTGCCCAAGTTGTGTTAAGTTCAGATCCCATAAATTGAACATTTTCAAATTTGACAAGCTTATAGGTATAACTTGAGCCAACATCAGCAAGTGTGATAACTGCTGGTTCAATAGGTGCGTTTTCGCAAGAATTAATTATGTGAGATTCAATAACAACATCTCCCTGAATTCTTCCAAAATATGTAAACCCGTATTCTTCATAAGTTGAACCAAGTTTAATAACCTCTCCATATTCACCTATATATAAGTCTTTGCATTTTATAAAAACTTTTTGACCCAAAGGATATTTGTTATACATATAACTAGCATCAACCTGAATAGCAATGGCATCAGTTTCATCTTGAATAACTATTTCTTTGTAGAAATTTCCGTATTGGTCTGTTGATGTAACAATTCCTTCAATAATGATGTCATCAGTAATTCTTAAGGTATCTCCGATATAAATTGTTTTTAATTCAGCAATTGTTTTATTTGCTGTTAAATCCACTTGACTGCAAGTAGTTGGATCTTCAAATTTCTGATTAACACAGCTCGAAAACATTAGGGAAAAACCTAAAAAAGCTGTAAATGTTAATATTATTAATTTTGTATTCATAATTTTAATTTTATTTGTTTTTTAGAAACGTCCGCCACTCATTTCGGCATCTTCACTATTTCTTACAATTAATTGATAAGCCCCACTAAAGTAACCTACTAACCCAATTATAGTTCCACTACCGCCTGGTATTGTGTCGAGAGCAAAGGTGCTGTATTCACTTGTGCTAACTTGAAATTGATGACCTTGATCGTCAATAAGATTTCGTACTGTATAATTAGAGCCATTTTCAGACCAAACTTTACCTAAGTCACCATCAACAAACTGAACGTTTTCAAATTTAACAATTTTGTAAAAATCATCATTTGTTACTTCTGAAAATTTCTTCACAGTAGGATTGAAAAGGCTATTATCGCAAGTTTTGATTAAATGTGCTAAGAATGTTTCTTCTTCCATTCCTCCAAATGTTAAAGAACCGCCATTAAGATACATGTCTCCAAGTTTAACAACATCATAATCTTCATCTAAGTATAAGTTTTTACAGCTTACAAAGACTTTTTGACCAATAGGGTAAGTTAAGAAAATATCATAAACATTAGCATTTATGCAAATAGCACCAGTTTCATCTTCTATAACAACTTCTTTGTAGAAGTTTCCATACAAATCAGTAGAAGTAACTGTTCCTTGAATAATTATGCTGTCTGTAATTAAGGTTGTATCACCATCAAACATTGCTTTCAGCTCTTGAATGGTGTGAGTAGCAGTAAAGTTAATATCATCGCAATTTGAAGGAGGATTGTCATAATCTTCTTTCACACAGCTTGAGTAGGCAAATATAAAGCCAAGCAAAGCTACGATTAAGTATGTTTTTATTTTGAATTTCATTTTTTTATTTTTTAAATGTTTATTGAGTTGTCGAAATCTATCCATCGACTACGTGTTAAAATCTGAAACTAACGTTTAAATAAAATTGACGTCCGTACAAATAGAAATATTTAGGTTGAAATTTGTCAGGATCTTTATCTGCTACATCATAACGTAATTGTTCGTAACCACCTGTTATAATGTTTTGATTATCAAGAATATTATTTGCACTTAGGTTGATGCTCAAATAATATTTGTAATCAAATCTGAAAGACTTACCAATAGAAGCGTCAATAGTGTATCCAGATGGAAGTTTTTCCTGAAGAATGATGTCATTCCAAAGGTCAGAATCTGGAATTACATATTCAACAGCATCTTCTGTCCTTCTTTCAGGATTAAAACTCAAATAAGTGTCATCAATGTAGTTTGCATTAACACCAAAGAACCAGTAGCTACCTGATCTGTATTTTAGTCCAAAAGAACCGGCAGTTTGAGGAGTTCCGTCAACTAAGAAATTTTGCACATAAACTGTTCTGTCTTCGGCAAGAATTTCAGAACTATTATCAACAGTAACACTAACAGTAGGACGAGAAGTGTAACGATAATACCCTAATGAAGTAACAGCATAAGCAGAAAAACCTGTGAAAATTTCTCCTTCTATAGCAGCTTCAAGACCTTGATGTGTTTTGTTGATTCCGCTCATTGCATAATTTACAAAGTTTCTGTAGCCATCATGATAAAAACTCATAATTTGAGTTTGATCTTCAAAAGTTGTGTAGAATGCGTTGAATGAAGCTTTAATTCTAGGAGCTCTAAGAGAATAACCTATATCAGCTGACATAATTTTTTGAGAAGTAAGGTTATCAATCACATTGTCGCGAGTACGTGGTGATATGTAAGCATTTCTGAAAGTAGGAGCTTTTGTAAGATATCCGGCGTGACCAAAAACAAAATTACGTCCATTTATTTTATACATTAAACCTGTTTTTACACCATAATCTACAAAGTTAAGATGTTCAGACTGTCCTAATGAGTTGTCAGGGAATTTACCATTTTGCATTTTCCCGTCTCTCCACATGCTGGTGTAGCTTCCGTATCCTGATAGATAGAAATTGAATTTTCTGGTGTCTAATGTATATTGTGTCCATACTTTAGATTCCTGAACATTTGAATTGTAGTTGTATCCAAAAATATCGTTTTCATAAACAACGTGGTTAGGTTGTTCTAGATTACTTTGAGAAGATTCATCGGTAGAAGCAGGTTCTCTTTCAGCATATTTGTCGATATCGTACCAGAAATCTCCACCAAGTAAGTCGTTAACAACTTTGAAGTTTTTACCAACAAATTGTTTGTGTTGTAATCCAAAATCCAGTTTCATTTCATCATTGAATTTTTTAGTCAAAGTTGTGTTGAAAGACCCGTAAAATTCATCGTATCTGCGTTCTTCAATAATATATTGAGACATTTTTCCTTCAACTGTTTCTCCTGTTCCATCTACGTTTGTAATAGACGTGAAACTGTTTTCATTAGCATAATATAATTGAGCCCAATTAATTTGGCTGTAATTAGGATCGTTGGCTAGAGATTCTTCAACAGCGTCAGCAGATTCTGCATTAGTAGAATAACTAGGTAGAAATCTGTAATAATCAGGACGAGGATCATCAGCGCTGTACCAGTTAAGAGCAGTAGAACCGTTTTTTCCGGCACGCACAGCAATAGTTGTGTTTAATTTCATCGATTCGTTTATGTCCCAATAATGACTTAAAATAGCAGTAGGCATGTGTAGAATTGCTATTCTACTATTTCTTTTTTTGTCGCCTTGATATCCCCAATAAGGGTTGTAAAAATTATTTCCTGTAATGTCGTACATATCTTGAGTAGAACCACCTGCTTTTCCTCTTTTAGTAGGAGAACCAAAAACGTTAAAAACAAAAGTTTGGTTTGATAATTTTTTTTCAACACCCAAATAATATCCCCATGAATCGTAGAAAGAACCTTCAACATAACCTTCGTTAGCCCAACGTCGAGATCCGGAAACGGTAACAGCCCAGTTGTTAGGCATTAAACCGGTAGAGTATGTCATAATTGCACGGTTTCTGTATGAACGATTTGTAAGAGAATAAGTTAATTGAAGTCCTTTTCTGTATTTAGAAGGTATCATTTCAATATCTGTTGAACCGCCAATATTTCCAAAAGTATTATCAGATGCTTCAAGTCCAAATGATACATTTTTGTACTTAGTTACGTGGTTTAATCCGCCCCAATTTGACCAGTAAGTTCTACCGGTTTCCATGTTTTCCATAGATGCTCCATTGATTGAAATCTCAGTGTTTTCACTATCATAACCTCGAATTCTAAAACGCATTGGGCCTAAGGAATAAGACGCGGAGTTTAGAAAAACGTCGTTAGAACCGTTTAGCAAAGAAGAAATATTTTCAGAACCTTGTTCACTATTCAAATCATCTGCATTTACAATCACAACGTCGCTACCATTATCGCCACCTGATAATGTAAGTTGAATTGTTCCGATATTGGAAACTTTTCCTTCTTCAACAGTAACAAATTCGGAAAAATAATTGTCGTAACCTGCCAAAGTTACAATTAGTTGATAATCTCCAAGCTTAAGGTTTTCGAAAATAAATTTTCCGTCTTCGGTTGTTTGGAGAGATTGATTGGTTCCTGAAAGACTAACATAAGCTCCAACTGCAGGATTTCCTTCAGAAGTAGTAATGAGTCCTTCGATGCCTGCTGTTTGCCCAAAAGTAAAAAAGGCAAAAAATAACAACAGCCAAGTAAAAAGGATTTTTTTCATCTGTTTATTTTTTAAGTTTTTAAAAGAATTTATAATGAAGTTTTTCAATTTAGTAGGGAAAAATAAATTCTACAAAGTTAAGATAAATTAAGAAAAAACGTTAAAATCAAATGTTAAATTTGTGCGAAAAGTTTTTTAAACATTTAAAAAAAAAGGATGTGATTATTTCTTTGATTCAAAATTGGAATCTTTTCTTAATTTTGAAAGCTTAAAACAACAAAATGGATAATAAAAATAAATGGCTTATTGCTCTCTTGTTTACGGGAGTTCTGATGGGAGCTTTGGATATTTCAATAGTTGGACCGGCAATTCCTTCTATTGAAAAAACAATTTCTATTGAACCCAGAATGTTGGGTTGGATTTTTTCAATTTATATTTTATTTAATTTGGTAGGAGTTTCGTTATTTGCAAAATTGTCGGATATTTTTGGCCGAAGAATAATTTATATTACTGCTATAATGATTTTTGCTGTAGGTTCGTTGGTTGTATCTTTTTCCGAAAATTATTCTACTTTGCTTGTTGGTCGTGCAATTCAGGGGTTTGGTTCTAGTGGTTTTTTGCCGGTTGCCTCTGCTGTTGTCGGCGATGTTTTTCCTTCTGAAAAAAGAGGCAGAATACTTGGTCTTATAGGAGCCGTTTTTGGCATTGCCTTTATTATAGGACCTGTTATTGCCGGAGTTTTGTTACATTATTTCTCCTGGCATTCTTTATTTTTGATAAATATTCCGATAGCTATTGTGATTATTTTCGGAAGTTTAAAAATATTACCAAATACTAAAAGTGAAGAAAAAAGCTTTTTTGATTGGAAAGGAATAATAGCAGTTGGTTTAACTTTGGGTTTGTTTGCTTATGGAGTTAATAATATTAATAGTGATGATTTTTTTAAGAGTGTTTTATCATCAAATGTTTTACCTTTTGTTTTAGCTTCGGCAGTGTTGTTTTTTATAGCTATTCTTATAGAAAGAAAAGCACAAGCACCTATTATTAAATTAGGTTTTTTCAGGAACAAACAAATAAGAATAGTAGGAATAATTGCATTTGCAACGGGTTTGGTGCAATCATCTTTTGTTTTCATTCCCACTTTTGCAACAGGTTTATTTGGTGTTGAGCCTTCGGCTGCAAGTTTTATGTTATTACCCATTGTAATTGCAACCGCTATTGGGTCGCCGGTATTTGGCAGAATGATAGATAGTTTTGGTTCTAAGATAGTTATCATTATTGGGCTATTGTTAACATTTGGAGGATTTTATATGTTGCATACTGTGATTGAAAGCAAGTTTTTATTTTATTTTTCAGGGGTATTTATAGGACTTGGATTATCTGTATTATCAGGTAGTTCGTTGAGATATGTTATGTTGAATGAAGTACCTGCTTCTGATAGAGCTGTAACACAGGGAATGTTGACGATTTTTATAAGTTTA
>JAFGUD010000471.1 GCA_016938685.1 Bacteroidales bacterium
AGTTGACGCACAGGAATATTTTCATAATGGAGAACCTTTTGTCACTACACAATGGCTTACAAATGAAAACGATATTTATTATAATGGTGGAAATGTAGGAATTGGTACTGATGTCCCTTCTTCTTCATTTCACATAAAAAATGACGATCCTGATATTATGTTAGAATTCACTCCTAACAGTCCAAACAATATGGCAGAAATAAGGTTTCAAGAAGACACTAACAACTATTCTCGTATTGTTTGGGAAAAAGACACTAAAAATATGATTTTTCAAACAAATGGATATATCGGAATTGGAACATTTTCGCCTGAAGAAAAACTTGACGTTGTCGGAAATATAAAAGCTAATACTTATTATGGAGATAAAATAGTTTTAGGAACCGAAGAGTGGAAAGATAAAGTTTTCTATCCGGAATACGAACTAATTTCAATAGACAGTTTGTCCCAGTTTGTACAAATATACCACCATTTACCCGAAATACCTTGTGAACAAGAAATTATTGATGAAGGTATAGATATTGGAAAAATGCAAACTCTGCAAATGCAAAAAATAGAAGAACTAACTCTTTACATTATTGAACTTAATGATGTTATAAAACAACAAAGTATTGAAATAAATGCGTTAAAACAAAAAAATAAGTAATATGAAAAAGACTATAGGTTCTTTTATAGGTTTATTAATGCTTTTTTTTTCTTGCCAAAAAGAAAACTATGACTACAACGAAAGTATGCTTACCAACTATTATATTTTAACATCAATATCTCAAAGAGTATTAAAAAAGAACAACTATATTTTTTCTACTTTAAACGATGGGGATACTTGTCGATACTCTGAGTTTTATATAAGTTTAAACTTAAATGGATATTTAGTTGAAGAAGACCCTCGTTTAAGTGACGCCACCCCCACGATTTTCTCTGAAAGAAGATATTTTATAAACAGAATCAAAGAAGTTCGAGTATCTATGAGTCAAAATTATAATGAAGATGTTTATTCTGATTATGTCCTAAAAATTTATCATGAGAATATCAATATAATACCTTTTACTTCATATAGATACATTGATTTTGGATATTCTCCGATTTCTTTATTTTTACTCAATCCTCCTGACACTTCAAAGTTAATGTCTTTTTCTATTGAAATAGAAGACGATTTTGGCAATATTTTTACAACAACGACAACGTCTGTTTATATAACAAATTAACAGATTCATTATGAAGAAAATATTATTATTTTTAATTTTTGTTGCTTTCAACCTAGTTAGCAATTCACAAGAAGTTTCTTTCGAAGACAAAAAAACTGTTGCTATAAATTTTTACAACTTCACTTTTGATGCAAATACAACTGAGAACGATATATCATATCACAAAGACTCTTATTTCCAAAACACAAATACCTACACAACCTTTGTTTTTAAGAAAAATGGGTGGGTGATTGTATCAACAGATAAAAGAGCTAACCCGATTTTGGCATTCTCTAAAGAACAACCATTTGAAAATACTACTTCAATAGCTAATATTTTCTTAGATAACTACAACTCGTATATCCATAACATAAAACAATATCAAGAAATACCATTAGAAGACAGTAATGCAAACGAGGAATGGGATAAGTTAATCAAAAATGATATAAGTAAAGAAAAAGAGGTGATGGTTGCACCTCTTTTACAAACAATATGGTGGGATAAAGAATCAAATTTTGGAGATGATATTGCTGCGTACAATTATTATGCTCCCTTAGTTCCTATAAACAACGTATTTGTAAAAGCCAAAGCTGGAAGTATAGCAGTTGCAATGGGACAAATAATGAAATATTGGGAGTACCCATGCTGTGAGATATTTGATTGGTCGAACATGCCGGAAACCTTAAATACTAACGCCCCCAACTATACTAGTCAAAAAAAAGAAATTGCAAATCTTTTTAGAAACATTGGAAATAGTGTTAATATGAACTGGGATTATTACGATTATCCACAGGCTGAAGTAGAAGCTGGCTTGAATGCTTTTCAAAATGATTTTAATTATCCAAATGTAACCATGTTTAATGAAAATCAATTTAGCATTAGTGAGTGGGAAAATATTCTTGTTTTTGAATTAGATGCAGGTCGCCCTGTTTTATATGCAGGATATTATGGGAAAATAAATCGTGCTTTTGTTTGTGATGGTTATAAACAAAATTTTTTTGGAACTTGGTTTTCTTATAATTTTGGCGAAAATTATGACTACGATACCTATTACCAAGTAAATCCTTCTGTGTGGACAAAATACAACGAGATTATTACGAATATTTACCCAGCAAACTATTGTAACTCAATAACTGTTTTACAAAGCTACAAAAACATCCCTGCTTGGCAGCATTTATACTATCATCCCACAGGATTAAACATCTATAGCACATCAGCTGAAACTCCAATTCATATAACTAGTAATGAGACAGTGCATTATAAAGCATATAATCAAATTGTACTTGAAAACTTTGAAACAGAAGATGGAGCAGTTTTTACAGCAGAAATAATACCTAATCCTCTTACATGTAATTTTATAAACTATAAAAACTACCCTGATCCTCCATTTAAAATTAATACTTATAATAAAAATAAGTCTTCGGTATTAAACTCTTTCGACAAAACAACTTCTAAAACTTCTTATGATATTACAATTTTCCCAAACCCAACTATAGATATTTTAAAAATAAATTTTAATTTTACGTATACTCAGACAAAAATTTCATTATTAGATTACAATGGAAAACTACTTAATAATTTCCAGTGTTTTGATGATAACTTTCAGATAGATATTTCTGAATTTCCAGCTGGTATATACATAATCCAAATTCAAACTATCGATAATATTTATACTGAAAAAATAATAAAATTATGAAAAAAATAGCAACAATTTGCATCTTACTATTAATCTCTGCAAGTGTTTTTTCTCAAAATAATATTAGTTTTGAATTAGGAGGAGGTAAATTTATAGCAAACTATATGCCTTTAAAAGAAAGTGTTAGATATATTTTGGGAGATGTAATTCTTACGCCAAAGCGTTATTTCCAATTA
>JAFGUD010000060.1 GCA_016938685.1 Bacteroidales bacterium
TTGATAATTACAGTTGTATGTGTTTTATATAATTATGGATTATTGTTACCTTTGAAATGAGCTATCCCGGAGGGATTTAGTTCAACAGCCGGTCATAAAACATTGCGCGGATAGTGCTATATTTGAACGAAATAACATTTAATAAACGGCTTAGCGGGCTGATAAGTTTGTATTTCAAAATGCGCAACGTTTCATACCGGCGAACCGTTGTGCGTCATGCTGGAAAACCCTACTGCAACCTTGACAATATAAAAGTTTAAAAAATGGAAAATATTATAACACTTGACAAATCAAACATAGATAAGGAACATATTTGCTGTGCGATTTCTGACAAGAAATGTAAAGACAGTTATGAGTTAAAAAAAGCCTGGTTAAAACGTGAATTTGATAACGGATATGTTTTTCGTAGGATTGATACACGAGCAAAAGTATTTATTGAGTATGGACCTGCTGAAAAAGGGTGGATTCCTGTTGATGCTCCAAACTATTTGATGATTAATTGCTTTTGGGTTTCTGGGCAATATAAAGGACAAGGATATGGTAAGGAATTGCTAAGACTTGCGATTGAAGATGCAAAAGTACAAGGTAAAGACGGATTGACAACAGTCGTTGGAACAAGTAAATTTCATTTTATGAGTGATACCAAGTGGCTTTTAAAACAAGGATTTGAAACTTGTGAAAAGTTATCGTCAGGATTCAGTTTACTTGTGAAAAAGATTAATCCAAAAGCCAACAGCCCAAAATTCAAGGATTCTGTAAAAAGCGGAGAATGTTCTGATAAAAACGGATTGGTGATTTATTATTCAAATCGTTGTCCATTTTCGGAATATCATGTAACGACTTCGTTGACAGAAACAGCAGAAAAAAGGAAATTACCATTAAAAGTTATAAAACTGGATACGATAGAGAAAGCTCAAGCTGCACCGACTCCCGCGACAATTTTCAGCCTATTTTATAATGGAAAGTTCCTAACAACTGATTTGAGTGTTTGCATGGATAGTCGATTTGATAAAATTGTAAAACTATAAAAAAGTATGGAAATTAAATTTCATTCAACAGTAATCATGACTGAAGAATTTGAACAAATGAAATCATTTTATCAAAACATTCTTCAGCAAAAAATAGAGTTTGATTTTGGTAACTGTATAGGCTTTAAAAATGGACTTTCGTTGTGGAAGCTGAAAGAAGAGTATCCAATTGCAAAGAAACTTGGAAGAATTTTTGATAAATCGGGAAACAAGAATCTTGAAATCTGTTTTGAAACTGATGATTTTGAATTAGTTGTTGAGAATCTGAAAAATTATAATTTGAATTATTTGCATGAAGAAACCGAAGAATTATGGGGTCAACAAACTGTTCGATTTTATGACCCAGAGAAAAATTTGGTTGAAATTGGGGAAACAATTCCTTGTTTTGTAAAACGATTTAAGAGACAGGGAATGAGTATAGAGGAAGTTTCAAAACGTACTTCTGTTCCAATTGAATTTGTAGAACAAATATGTAATTGAAATTAAGAAAAACATGATAAAATAAAGCACGAACGCACAA
>JAFGUD010000472.1 GCA_016938685.1 Bacteroidales bacterium
AAAAATGGAAAATAAAGACCTTACAAAATCTAATTTAGAACGACAAAATATTTTAAATAATAGGTTTGCTGTTGAAGAAATTCAACGTGCAATTGGTATCGAAGGTGTAATATTTGAAGAACAATATAAATTTACAACCGCACAAGTAGCACAATTTTATGAAGTTGACGAAAGAACTGTAAGAAGATATATTGAAGATTACAAAGAAGAAATTCAACAAAATGGTTACGAAGTTTTAAAGGGTAAACGACTGAAAGACTTTAAGTTAGTTGCTAAGGAAAGTGATGTTAAGGACATAAATGTCCTTGACCTTGCTCCAAGTATTAGTATCTTTAATTTCAGAGCTTTCTTAAATTTAGGTATGTTGCTGCGTGACAGCGAAAAAGCCCGGTTATTGCGCGGTGCTATTCTTGATATTGTTATCGAAACAATAAATAATCGTGCCGGTGGCGATACAAAATATATTAACCAACGTGACGAAGATTATATTTTTGATGCTTTCAGAGAACCAAAGTATCGCACACGATTTACTGATGCTCTTAAAAATTTTGTTGTCGAAAAAGGTGTAAAATATGCTATATATACGAATAAAATTTATGTTAGTATTTTTCAGGAAAAAGCTCAGGAATACAGGTCTGTTCTTAAACTCGAAGAAAAAGAAAATGTTAGAGACACAATGTATGCCGAAGTTTTAAGACTTATTGCTTCGTACGAAAACGGTTTGGCAAGCGAAATTGAAAGTTTTTATAACAAAATGAATAAAGATTTACCTGAAAATAAAAAACGTAGAATAACATTTGCTCAATTAGATAATATTTTCAAAGCGTTTGAAAGTCATCCACTTTGGGAACCATTGATAAACGATGCTCGTATAAAAATGGCAAGCCGTGATTACGGTTTTCGCGAAGCTTTTCATTTTAAACTGAAAAAATATATACAGGCAGTTAGCCCCGAAGATTTTGAACGTTTTCTTGGCGAACGCAGTAAAGAACTGGGCGAACGTATTAAAGAAACTCAGGAAACTTTTAAACATCTTAACGAAAATAACATGTAAAGAAAATCGAAAAATCTTTACATATTAGACTAAATATGTAAATAAAATACAATTTTTTTTAAGTAAGTAGATTGAATTATTAAAAAAAAAAAATCAACTTCTTGTTTTTCTGGCGTAAGCCAACTGGGAACTCGAAACTTATTACTCTCAACTTACTAAATAAATAACACAGAATGATTAAACACATAAACGACATTAAAACAATTAACCGTGGCTGTATTACAATTGTGCCGCAAAAACCGTTTTACGACCGGGTAAATTATTTAGACCCTGAAAATCCTTTTAGCGAAGATGATTTTCAAGAATACAACACATATTTGATTGATGACGATTTTGCTCCCGATAATCTTGAAAACGTAGTAAAAAAACGCTACAAAATTATTTTTGAGAATGAGCTTAACGATATGTGGACAAAGCCCGAAGACTGGCCACAAAAACGTGATTTCAGATTGTTCAAAAAATGGTTCAAATTCTACATTAGCGCTGCGGTAATGGACTTGGAAACCAAATCTGTGTTTAAAGAAAATTTTTAATCTTAACTAAAACAAAATGAATATACCAAAAGACTGGAAAAAGAAGAAGTTGAAATCTATATCAACAATACTTTTCAGTAATGTAGATAAAAAGTCTTTTCCAGAAGAAACGCCTGTAATGCTATGTAATTACATGGACGTTTATAATAATGAATACATTACAAGTAAATTGAATTTTATGCAGGCAACAGCAAAAGAAACAGAAATTAAAAAATTCAAGTTATATAAAGATGATGTAATTATTACAAAAGATAGTGAAACACAAAACGATATTGCTGTCCCTACTGTGGTTGCTGAAAATATTGATAATTTGATTTGCGGCTACCATTTAGCTTTTATTCGTCCAAATAAAGAAAAATTGAATAGTATATATTTGATGAAACTTTTGCAAGAGCATTCAATTAAACACGAATTCATCAGATTAGCAAATGGTATTACTCGATTTGGTTTAAGCACTTCAACTTTTAAAAATCTATATATTCCACTCCCCCCCCTCCCTGAGCAACAAAAAATAGCCGAAATACTATCTACTTGGGACAAAGCAATAGAAACAACTACAAAACTTATACAAGCAAAAAAAACGCAGAAAAAAGCCCTGATGCAAAGCTTGATGAACGATGAATTTTTAATAAAAAAGGGTGGTAAAAAAGTGAAGCTGGGGAAAATTGCGGAAATAAATATGGGACAATCTCCAAGCTCAATTAATTATAATGAAAATAAAAAAGGAAGCATATTAATTCAAGGTAATGCAGATATAAAAAACAGAAAGATAAAACAAAGATATTGGACAACACAAATAACAAAAGAATGTGAAGTTAATGATATTATTTTAACAGTTAGAGCCCCAGTTGGAGCGGTTGCTTTGTCAAATTATAAAGCATGCATTGGAAGGGGTGTTTGTGCTATTCGTATGAAAGAAGGTAAACAAAACTACCTGTATCATTGGCTTGTGTTTTTTGAGAATAAATGGAAAAAATATGAACAAGGAAGCACATTTACAGCAATAAATAGCTTTGATTTAAAAAAATTAAAATTAGTTATTCCCCCACTCGAAGACCAAACCCGCATAGCCGAAATACTCACAACCGCCGACAAAGAAATAGAAACACTCGAAAAATATCTATCAAAACTACAAGAACAAAAAAAAGGGCTAATGCAACAACTGCTAACAGGTAAAAAGAGAGTAGTGGTTTAATTATCAACAAATAACAAAGTTTTTAAACACGTGTTAACAGAAAAGAATAAATAAAAATCAATGAATAAGATAAAGTTGAAATAAATTTGCATAATAATTATAATATTTACAGTTAAAACAAAAGAAAACTATCGAAAGCAACGCAAAACGCAAGAAAACAACAGACTTAATTTTTTGTTGAAATATCTTTGCAGAAATTAAAATAAAAGAAGATGAATAATAATTACGACATATACATAGACGAAAGCTGTCACTTGGAGAACGACAGATTTCCTGCAATGGTTATGGGCTATATAAAAGTCAAAAAAACAGAATATGAGCAAATTAGAAATGATATAAAAAAAATCAAACTTAAACATCATAGTCCTTTTGAGTTAAAATGGACAAAAGTTTCCGCATCTCGTATTGATTATTACAAAGAATTGATTGATTATTTTTGGGGTAGTGGTGGATTGAGTTATCGTTGTGTATTAGTGAAATATAAAGAAAATTTTAATCACAAGAAATTTAATAACGGTAGTCACGATTTATTTTATTACAAAATGATTTATTATCTCTTGCGACCAAATACATCAGGACGTTATCGAGTGTTTATTGATATTAAAGATACTCGCGGACGAGAAAAGTTAAGAAAAATACAAGAAGTTTTAGAGAATTATCATCATAGTTTGTCTCCTTTTGAACGTTTTCAGCATATCCGTTCAGAAGATAATGACTTTATTCAATTAGCCGATTTTTTTATCGGAGCAGTTAGTTATAAAGCAAGAAACGAACATCTAAAAGACAATGCTAACTCAGTCAAAAAAGAAATAATTGAATATATTGAGAGCAAAACAAATCACCCAATAGATAAAGGAACTCAAACTTGGATAACAAAGTTTAATATTTTCGACCATAAACCAACAGACAACGATGAATAAATTAGACGAAATATTAAACTCAGAAGAAAATATTCTTGATGAATTAGAAGATTTATTCGATGATTTATCAGCAGATGGACCAACAAAAGATGAAATGTATAAAATGTATGGTGTGTTTTTAAATGATATTGTCAATAATCCGATTATTATAAATGGAATAAAATTAAAATATAATAAAACAAAATCCAAACATCCTGTTTGTAAAGGGAAAATGGTTGTCTTTGAACATATAATTACACGAGAAAGTAAATATAACGGGAAAAGACATTTTGATAAGGACAGAGCAAATAAAATACATTGGATACGTCCAATAATTGAAAATAAAAATGACGCAAGGATAAAATATTTTGAAAGAATAAACGACAAAGGTTATAATCAACAATTTTATTGGTACGAAGAAAAAGGGTTTATTGTAATAATTAGAGAGTTAGATCCTGATTTGTTCTTAATTACTTCTTTTTCAATTGATAAAAATAATAAACAAGAATATAAAAATTATTACAATGAATATAGGGATAGTCAAAAATAAAAAACCCTACTTCGTAAGTAGGGAACGTATCTTTAAGGCAATACGAATGATGTGAACTTGTCACTTTGCCACGTCCTTCACCCTTTGGGCAATGACATTACAAAGATACGACTATATATTAGAAAAATCAATGCTGTAAAACATTCTTTTTTGTGATATTTTACGCAAAATAAAGAAAGATTATCAGTGATAATAAAAATAAACGCTGATTAGCGGGTTCAGCGTTTGAAACCTTTGCAGTTTCCAAGCCAATGGCAAAGAACATTGTAAAGATAATACAATTAAGATAAAAGAAAAAATATGGTGTAGAGAAATTATTTGATAAATTTGAACCAATTTTATTAAAAAAGGCAGCTAAAAATGACGATTATGGAATTGTTAGAAAATAAAAAACCTTGGTTCAAAAACCAAGGATTTTTTGCGGCCCGTTGTAATCATACGAAAACAGCAGGTCGGCTTATTTCTTTCGATTGGGGACACCCCAATCCATTATCTTTGTATCGAAATACTATTACAAAGATAAGTATTAAAAAGGGTAATGTCAATGCTGTAAAACATTCTTTTTTGTGATATTTTACGCAAAATAAAGAAAGATTATCTGTGATAATAAAAATAAACGCTGATTAGCGGGTTCAGCGTTTGAAACCTTTGCTGTTTCCAAGCCAATGGCAAAGAACATTACAAAGATAAGATTTTTTTTATAAAACTTTTTTGTAATTGAACATAAATTGCACAAAAAACTAAACTTAATCTTGCTAAATTACTGATTAAAAGAATTTTAAAATTAAACAAAAAACAAACATAAATGGAAACGCCATCATTCAGAGAAGCTCATATTTCGCAAATACCTGCATTGTTAATGTTAATTAAGTTGGGTTATATATACATTTCACCAGAACAAGCAATGCAACAACGTGGCGGCAGAACTTCAAATGTTTTACTTGAAAATATTTTATTCAATAAATTAAAAGAATTAAACAGCATAAGTTTTAAAGGTAACGAATATGAGTTTTCAGAAGCTAATGTATTATCTGCTATTCAGGCTATAAAGAACTTACCAATACAAGAAGGTTATATAAATGCAAATCAGGAATTATACAACTTAATTACACTCGGAAAAAGCTTTGAACAAACAATTGGTGGCGACAAAAAAAGCTTTCAGTTTAAATACATAGACTGGGAAAAACCTGAGAATAATATTTTTCATGTAACCGAAGAATTTAGCGTAAAAAGAACAGGTAGCAACAAAGAATACCGACCTGATATTGTGCTTTTTGTAAACGGAATACCATTCGTTGTTATTGAAAGTAAAAGTCCTTCTCTTTCCGGAACAACAAAACCGGTTGATTTAGCCACAGAACAACATTTGCGTAACCAAGAAAACGATGGGATAAGAGATTTATACCAATATTCACAACTAATTTTAAGTCTGGCAGTAAACGAAAATCGTTACGGAACAACAGGAACAGACAAGGATTTTTTTGGTGAATGGAAAGAACGTTTTCAGAGCAAAGAAGAAGAAAATAAATATAAAAATAACATAAAATCTGTAAAGACGTTGACTGCAACGTCTCAACAAACAAAACATCTTTTCGCAGAACGTTTTTTCTATGTAAAAAAATATTTTCAACAATTAGAAACAGAACAACAGAGTATTACACCACAAGATGAAATACTTTATAGTCTTTGCACACCGGATAGATTGCTTGAATTAGTTTACCATTTTATTGTTTATGACAATGGAGTAAAAAAAATAGCACGATACCAACAATATTTTGCAGTTAAAAAAACAATTCTTCGTGTTCGTCCTTTGATTGCCGGAAAAAGAAACGGCGGAGTTATTTGGCACACACAGGGAAGCGGAAAGTCTTTAACAATGGTTATGCTTGCTCAACTTTTGGCTATGGACAGTTATATTCTTAATCCGCAAATTGTTATTGTTACAGATAGAATTGATTTAGACGACCAAATTCTCGGTACTTTTCAAAAATGCGGAAAAAAAGTAAAGCAAGCAGATAAAGGAGCTTCTTTGTTAATTAGAAAATATTTAAAAGGGAAAAAATTAACCGACAATGAAAATAATCAACTTCAAAATGATACAAGTTTATTGAAATTACTGCTGTTAGATAAAGACATTGTAATAACAACTGTAATTAACAAATTTGAAGCTGCTGTAAAAGAGTTAAAAAACAATTCATCATTTATTGAAAAAAACACCATATTAAATTCTCCCGATATATTTGTTCTTGTTGATGAAGGACACCGTTCGCAGTATGGAAGTTTCAACGTTCAAATGCAAAAGGCTTTGCCAAATGCTTGTTTTATAGCTTTTACAGGAACACCGTTGATGAAAAAGGAAAAAAATACTGCAACTCGCTTTGGTGGCGAAATAGATAGATACACAATTACTCAGGCGGTTGAAGATAAGGCAGTTGTCCCATTATTATTTGAAGGTAGGCACGTATTGCAAGAAGTAAATTCAAAAGCATTAGACACTTTTTTTGATAATGTTTCAGAACCTTTAAATCAATATCAGCGTGGCGAATTAAAACGTAAATTTAACCGAGCAGACCAATTAAATAAAGCAGACCAGAAAATATACACTATTGCTTGGGATATAGCTAAATACTATTACAATAATTGGAAAAATACAGGGTTTAAAGCACAATTAGTTACACCGGATAAGAATACGGCAATAAAATACAAAGAGTATCTTGATGAAACCGGATTAGTAACAAGTGAAGTTGTTTTTTCTCCACCCGATACAAGAGAAGGAACAGAAACTGCTTATTCAAAACCAAGTGATAGAGTTCTAAAATTTTGGAATGCTATGATTGATAAACATGGTAATTCTAAAAAATACGCAGATAACATTATAAATGCTTTTAAAAAGAGAGAAGAACCTGAAATTATTATTGTTGTAGATAAACTTTTAACAGGGTTTGATGCCCCACAAAACAGAGTGTTATTTATTACAAGAAATTTAAGAGAACATACATTATTACAGGCTATTGCAAGAGTTAACAGAGTTTATCCGGGCAAAGACAATGGAATTATAATTGATTATTACGGTA
>JAFGUD010000473.1 GCA_016938685.1 Bacteroidales bacterium
TAACGGTTGCCGCTATGGCATCGTGTGACATCAGCCGTGAGGATGATTGTCGCTCGATGTGACACCGAAGGTGTCAGCCGCAAACACATATTGCACAACTAACAGCCCGAAGGCTGTGGCGCATGTGCGATAGCGGTTGTTACCAGCAGTTATTTTTTATGCCATCTTGGTAATTTTTCAAATTCTGATGTGTATATATCCGTTAATTTTTTCTCAATATCAGTTGGGAAATCAAAATTGATTTTATAGTCATAAGTAATATACCAAAAGAAAGTTAATTCTTTAATATTTTCAAGTTCCATTATTTCGTGAAATATTATTTTTCTTCTGATTTTCCCGAATTTTGGATGATAACCATTTACTATTCTATCTTTGATTCCTCCTAAATTTGATTTTCGTGTTTTTAGTATGCCATTTATTTTTTGTCCACTAGAACCAATGTAAAGTAATTCAGTGTTGTCATAGATAAGATAAATTCCACTGAAGTCTGTTGGGGCATTACATTTCTCTGTTAAGTTATCCAACTTGTTAAAAGTGAAAATCCCCTTAAAGTTGTATTTTACAAGAACCTCTTCAAACATTTTATTGTTGATTTTCCATTTGTTCCATAAGTAGGAAAAGTTCTAATTCTTCTTTCGTAATAAAGCCAGAGTTTATTAATTCTCCAAGTTTGACTTTTATGAAGTTTTTCCCATTTGTTAATATATAATATGGCCTGTATGTAATTTCATTTGGTAAATCTAAAAATACTATGTCTGCACAATACCAGTTAACATCATATTGTTGGGGCACAACTCTTTCTCCAGTTTTTATGTCAACAAAGAAATTTTTGGAGTTACCATCCCAATCTAATTCGGTCTGTTTGTAGTACATTAAATAATTTTTTACATATCTATTTTTATGATATTCATAAAATCCATTTATTATGAAAGGATTTAAAGACTTATCTAAATACATAAATTCTTTATTAAAATATATAGTATCCTTATTCTCTGTTTCTAACCAAATTCGAATTCTGTTTAGAGTTTGTGTGTCATTGAAAAAGATGTTTTCTCCATTAACATCAGAAATAAATGTGATTTTATATTTTTTATTAAAAACCGTTGTCTTCATTGATACTTCAGTTTCAAATCCTGTCGGTTTCGTGTTCTCAGACATTTTAGTTGATTCCGATAGTGTTATTGTGTAATATGGCATATAAATGTCTGAGTAAATTCCAAATTCTTTTTTATTATTCTTTATGTATGAAGCAATTGGGTTGTTTTTCCATTCATCTTTTAAAATTATAATTGTATCAGGATAAATTAATTTTGGAGTTTTAGTTCTTAACTCTAAATTATATGCTAATTCATTTGGTATTTGAGATTCAATAATTTTTATCGTTTTTTGGGATTCGTTTTTTAATGGAGGTAAGAATAATTCTTCATCAATATATTTAATATAGTCTGGACTTGTTTTTTCCTGTGTAAAGTCGCTTATACTATCATAAGACGAAATTATTTTACTTTCTCTAGGTTCGGTAATAATATCTTTTGCAATTTTTATTTGTGAAAACACACATATACTATAAAAACTTAATGCTAAAACTAATGATTTTTTCATATTGTAAAGGGTTTTTATAATTGCTGGTAACGGTTGCCGCTATGGCATCGTGTGACA
>JAFGUD010000474.1 GCA_016938685.1 Bacteroidales bacterium
CCAGCGGCGGTTTTCCGCATGTTTTCCTTGTCCGTATACGGACAGGAAATCACCCGCAATCCGCCACGTAACTTATAATTTTCCGTTAGGGCACATATAAACAGACCGAGAACATTTTAACATGAATGAGATACTCATAAAAACTAAGGATTATTTATTTAAGAATACATGGATTTTTTGGCTAATTGTATTTTTAGCAATCGTGAGTTTTTCATACAGCATTAGAACTGGAATATTGGCAACTGGTTTATTTGCAAATGGACTGTTGATTGGTTATGTAATTCCTATCGGAATCCTTGTTTTAAAAAAACGGACGAGTATAAAAGATTTGCTATTGCCAATTTTAGGAATCATAATCATAACAGCGGCTTTTTACTTGACATTAGATAATAAAGCGATTTTATATTATTCAATCCCTTTTTGTATTCCAAGTTTAATAGCAGGCTTAATGAGTTTGAGATAACAAAATACTTATGGACATTAATTTAATTTGATTGATGAAAAAAAATGCAAAGACTAAACAAGATTCCGTTTTTAGATTAGATGGATTTTCGCTTATAATATTTCGAAAAAAATTTCACTTTATTCATATTCTTTTAATTATGCTTAGCATTTATTTTCTGACTTATTCTATTACTGGAACAGTAAACAGAAAAAAGCTTGCAGAGAATGGAGAAGTAACACAAGGTTACGTTTATGATATTATAAGTAAAGGAAGTAAAGGCGTAAAGGACTATAAATATAGATTTAATGTAAATGGTAGAACATATTATGGTTTTGATATTTATGCTAAAAAAGAAATTGGAGATTCGGTTCAAATAATGTATTTACCAGACAACCCGAAAGAAAATAAATTGCTTGACAGGTTGATTAAAAATGACATGAAAAGGTTGAGAAAAAACACTCTTTTTCAAAAGGAAATAAAGAAATACGTGCCCTAACAATGTATATACAAAATAGGCGAAATAGTAGTAAATTCAAGGGCTGTAGCCCGCTTCAACTTCGCAACGGTTTGATAAGTTTGAAGCCCGGAATCGCCTACTTTGCATATACTCAACGTTACCAACCATAGAAAAAAACGTTCTAACATTATTGAAATTTTAACCCAAAGTATTGATTCATGTAAACTAATTAGTTAACTTCGCGAAATGATTAGAAGAATAATTACTTATAAAAATCACTTCATTGATTTCTATAAGTCGCAAGAAACTAAAGTGCAAGAAAAGATTGGATATGTTCTCGATCTGGTAAGATTTGAGAAACATGTTCCGACAAAATTCTTTAAAAGTTTAGAAAACACAGACGGAATTTATGAAGTTCGTGTAATCACGACTTTTAAAAGCATCAGGATTCTTTGTTTTTTCGATCAAGGAGAATTAGTCGTTTTGACAAATTGTTTTCTCAAAAAGTCCCAAAAGACTCCTAGAAAAGAAATCAAAATGGCGGAGAAGTTAAAAAAGGAATACATGACTGAAAAATACGGAGGACAATAAAATGAAAAACATTACAGATTTTGAAGACATTTTGAAAGATAAATTTGGAGAAAAAGGATCATCTTCAAGAGACAAATATGACGCTGACTCTTTAGCATTCAGACTTGGAGTTATGCTTAAAGAGGCTAGAAATGACGCAATGATTACTCAAGACGAATTAGCAAAACGGACAGGAACAAAAAAAAGCTATATATCCAGAATTGAGAGAGGACAAAGCGACATTCAGATTTCGACTTATTATAAATTGATCGAGATTGGATTAGGCAAACAATTAAACATCTCGATTGGATAAAAAATCAACTACGGTTGGTAACATTTTGCATATTCCATAAGGGTTTCAGTGGTATGCCAGCAGCGGTTTTCCGCTCATTCTCTCGTCCGTATACGGACAGAGAATCACACGCAAACCCTTACGTAACATGCAATTTTCCGTTAGCTTTAATGCGAAAAAAGACACTGCAAACATGAAACAATATAAAATTAGAAAAGACTTATTTCATTTTTTGAGA
>JAFGUD010000475.1 GCA_016938685.1 Bacteroidales bacterium
GACAGGCAGACGCTCTAACCAACTGAGCTACAACCCCAGAGCTCCCGCATTTTATACTCTGTGTTTCATAAATGCAAGCGGTTTTTTAATAACATATGCTTTTTAAAATTAAAAAGTCGGCATTTGCCGACTTTTATCAATGTTCTTTACCTATTGATCTAGGTTTTACAAGCTTTTTTCCTAAATTATGAATTTTCTTTTTAGCGTCGTTATAAGCAAGTTTATGAGGTGATTCTACTTGATCAGATAATATTTGTACTTGTTTTTTTAAGTTCTCTATTTCTTTATTTAATTCATTAATAGTATTTTCTTGTATTCGGTTTTTTTCTGTCAATTTATCATTTTTATCAGAAATACCATTTAACTGCTTATCTTTAGCAATTTGTAATTTTTCATTTTTTTGTTTTATAAATGCAATATCAATATCTTCTATGTTTTTAATTAAATTGCTAATTTCTATAATATCAAAAGAAATATCAGAATGTGATGAGATCCAGTCTATTTCAGCTTCGCTCAAATTTGATATTTTTTTTTCTAAATCGTTAGATCTGTAATTTGTGGATATGGCTTTTTTAAGCTTTTCAGCGAATTCATTCAATTCTATCAATTTTTTAATATCCATATCATTTTTTAATAATGATTTATCAAAATTTCTGCTATTCATATCTTTGTATAATTTTATAGCCGCTTTCCATACGTTTTTATTATTATCACGTTTTAGATTGCTGAATTTTTCATTTATTTCATTAAAAAACTCTTCATATCTTTTCAGGTCAACTAATATGTCATTTGTTTGTGCTGTTGTAAAGCTATCTATATTTTTATCTTGCTCTTTAAATCTTTTAAATCTGGATGCATTTAATGCAACAGTGTCAATTATCAAATAAAAAGGTACTTGTTCTTCATTAAATTCTATATCGCCTTTATAATCGCGTAAATAATGGTCAATTTTTATAGCGTTGCGAGAATATTCATTATATTCTTGAACTTTTTTAACAAATTCATCTGTATCAAATGTGTCGATACGTTTGCTATTATCATAATGTTTTGCCTTAAATTCAGACATATTAAACCTCTTTTTCTATATTATTTTATTACAAAAAATATATTTGTCAATATAATATTTGCAATTTTCTATATTTTAAGAAATAACACTTATGTTTAATTATATCACAAAAAATCCGCCAATCGGCGGATTTTTTAAGTTTTTGTTTATTACATCAAATTTCCAATCGCAACAGCTGTGTCGCACATGCGGTTTGAAAATCCCCATTCATTGTCATACCAAGATGTTACGTGTAACAGTTTGCCACCAATAACCTTGGTCAGGGTTCCATCAAAAATTGAACTGTGAGTGTCATGTGTAAAATCAATAGATACCAAAGGCTTTTCATTATACCCCAAGATATTTGATACTTCTGATTTTATGGCAGAATTAACTTTTTCCGCTGTTACTTCCTGGTTCAAATTTACGACCAATTCAATAACAGATACGTCTGGTGTTGGGACGCGAATTGAAATTCCGTCCAATTTTCCAGCAAGTTTGGGCAATACCAACCCAATTGCCTTGGCAGCGCCGGTGCTGGTTGGAATCATTGATAAAGCGGCTGCACGTGCACGTCTGAAATCTTTGTGGTTTCTGTCCAACAATACCTGGTCGCCAGTATAGGAATGAACGGTTGTCATCCAACCATCAATCACGCCAAAGTTTTCGTCCAATACTTTCAAAACTGGGGCCAAACAATTTGTTGTGCATGATGCGTTTGATACAATTTTGTCTTCTGGTGTTAATGTGTTGTCGTTTACGCCGTAAACGATTGTTTTATCTGCACCATCACTTGGTGCGGATACTAAAACACGTTTCGCGCCGCATTCCAGATGAATCTTGGCTTTTTCAGCTGCGCTGAATACACCTGTGCATTCCATAACAATATCAACGCCCATTTCACCCCAAGGCAGTTTAGAAGGGTCTTTTTCAGACAAACATTTAATTTTATGGTCGCCAACAATAATATAACCATCTTCGAACTTTACATCCATTGGCAATTTTCCATGAACCGAGTCATATTCCAACAAATATGCGTTTTCTTCGACAGGTGCCAAATCGTTCAAAGCGACAAATTCCAAATCATCGCGTCCAGATTCCAATGCTGCACGCAAAACCAAACGTCCAATTCGACCAAAACCATTAATAGCTACTTTTATTTTTGACATATTTTTCTTCCTTTTTATTTTTATCAGACGCCATTTTAGCATTATAAAAATATAAAACAAAATGATTTTTTTTAATAAAATATTATTGGAAATACCGATTTGTAAGTGTTACCATGTTACATCCCACAAGGAGTATAGCAGTGGAAAGAAAAATAGATCTAGTTTATTTGTGGCTGGATGGCAATGATAAAAATTGGCGTCGCGAAAAAGACAAATGGCAAGCAGCCGAGTCCGGCAAGGTCAAACTGGCAGAAGAGGGTACAGTCGAAGCCAGATGGCGTGAAAACGATGAATTAAAATATTCGCTGCGCAGTGTTGCCAAGTTTGCA
>JAFGUD010000061.1 GCA_016938685.1 Bacteroidales bacterium
CCTATACATGGGGGTTGGGAGGGGGTAAAATCATATCAAAAAGAGAACAGGAAAAAGAAGATAAACCATAATAAAAAAGAGCAAAATAATACATAATAAAAGGGCAAAAAAGGCGCAAAAAACAATAAATAAGGGCTGTTAAACAATCAAAATATTAGAAATTCGTAGAAAAGTGTAAATCTGATGAAATAATAAAATACAGGCTATTAAATTAAGAGTATCGGCGACATTTCCGACAACAAACAATTAAAAACGGAAAAACGGGCGCAGATCAGGCGTTAAACACAAAAACCGACAAAAAATGAAAGAAATACGACCCACTGCGTCCTAAATCGAGCAAAAAACACGTTTGAAAGACTAAAAATATCTCTCAAAAACAAGAACCAGTCAATATAGTGATTTTTTAAGGACGCAAATTGCGACCTTAAAGAAATAAGACTATTTTTGCATTAAATTGAAGAACAATGAGTAATAAAATCGCAATTCCTGACGAAGTAGTAAAAGAAAAAATATATACAATCAGGGGTAAAAATGTAATGTTAGACAGGGATTTAGCAGAGCTTTACGAAGTAGAGACAAAACGGCTTAAAGAGCAAGTTAGAAGAAATATAGACCGTTTCCCCGAAGATTTTATGATTGAACTAACCGAAGAAGAATACGGAGAATTAAAAGAGTTAATGGGAAAACAAAGCCGTGGTCAACACTCAAAATACCCACCTTTTGCATTTACAGAACATGGCGTATTAATGCTTGCAAGTGTTCTGAACAGTGAAAGAGCAATCAAAATTAATGTTCAGATTATCAGGATATTTAATCAAATGCGAACCCTGTTATTGACACATCAGGAAATTTTCAGAAAATTAGAAGAACTGGAGCAAAAAGGCATTGCAAGAGATGAAAAGATCATGATTATATTTGAGTATCTAAGAGAATTTGAAGAAGCAAAACAAAAAGAAATTGAATATCAAAACAGAAAACGCATAGGCTATAAGCGAAAAGGAGAAAATTAAACTAAGAACCAAGCCACCAAGAACCACCCGCCACAGAACCCACCAAGCGAAAACGAGAAGCCAAAGCAGGAGGAGCAGGAAAGGCA
>JAFGUD010000476.1 GCA_016938685.1 Bacteroidales bacterium
ATATGTGATAATATCTTCCATTTATACCTGTTTTATATGATTTTACAAAGATAATAAAAAACATCGTTATCTTAAACCAGAGCCAAAAAAATATATTAAACCACAAAATCAGCATCAAGCTCTTGAGCGTGGTATTTTTCAGATAAAAGAGATATAAAAGAACTAATACCTATGGTTGCTTCTTCGGTTTCTTTTGAAATTTTTTGTTTTGCTAATTTCAGCATCAATATTCCATACAGAGCCTCAAAACATATTTCAACAAATGATTTATCTTTATCTTTAACTTTTTTCAATAAGTCTGCCAAATACGGTGCCAATTTTTCAAATTCGCTTTTATATTCAGGATGAAAAGAAGAATTTAAAAGACCAAAATGTAAGTTAGTCAAATCAGTTATTACAATCTGAACTATTTGCAAATGCCCCTTTTCAGTTACTTTTTCATTTAACATTAATTGAATTAGATTATCGTACCAATCCACCATTTCAGCATTGGTTTCGTCATCTAAATCAAACTGAGAAATAATTTCCTTTTCGATAGCAACTAAATCTAGTCCATAAGCTCTTATTAAATCTTCAATTTGCCACATATACAGCACATATTCTGCTATGTTTTCTTGTTTTTTTTGTCTTGATATTAGCATGTTTGAAATATTTTTATTTAATAACAATAATTTTACATAAAATGAAACTATAATAAGAAGCACTAAAAATCTTCACTTTGCTTTACAAAAATACTTAGCTTTTTGTGAATTAAAAAAACAAATAGAAATCTTTGGTTAATTTTTTATATTCTTCAGAAAAAAGATTGTTTACTTTGATCGAAATAACATCTTGCTGAACAAAAGATGGTTCAAAAGAAAATTTCATTAAAATTCTTTTTATTGAACTATTAGGAGTATGTTTTAGTGATGTTTTTTTATTACAAAAAAGCTGTCTTTGTTCGCATAAATGCACAAAATATTCATGATTTACAAAAGGTAAAATCACAAAAAAACTCCCGTTTTTTTTTAATAAATTAGCAACAGATTCTACAAATTGATCAAAAGGTAAAGTGTCATTATGCCTTGCCAATTGTTTTTTCTCATCACTCGAATGCAAATGATTTTCAAAAAAAGGAGGGTTAGAAACTATTATATCAAATTTGAATTCTGTTTTTTTTGAAAATTCAAGAAAATCATCATTGTATACATAAATTCTGTCTTGCCACAATGATTTGCTAATATTTTCAATAGATTGAAGAAAAGCTTCTTTTTCGATCTCAACTGCGTAAACTTGTGCATTTGAATATTTTTGAGCCATCATCAGAGAAATAAGTCCGGTTCCTGAACCCACATCTAATATCCTTGATGGATTTATGGCATTAACCCAAGCACCAAGAATTACGCCATCAGTGCCGACTTTCATGGCTGATTTATCTTGTTGTATTTCAAATTGTTTGAATTTAAAACTCATTTAGACAAATTAAGAACTAAAAACTAAGAATTAATAGTTAATTAATAATTGTTAATGATTACTGATTAATAATAAATTGCGAAAAATCAACAAATAAAAAACGAATAAGATATAATAAAGAGTCAAGAATGGGTTTGTTTTCATTTAAAAATCTTTTGAAAGATATTACAAAAAACAAAATTTTATTTTAAAAAAAAGACTACTCAAAGATGAGTAGTCTTAATTTCACATATTAAACATTTATTATTTAGAAAAATCCATTTCAGCAAGACGACGATAAGAATTATAACGCCATTTTGCAGCTTCTTCTGCTTCTTGGAACAATTTTTCTGCTCTATCAGGGAAAGAAATTTTAAGTGAACTGAAACGAGTTTCAGACATTAAAAAATCTTTGAATAAAGACCAATCAGGTTCCTTAGAATCTAAAGAGAATGGGTTTTTACCTTCGCTTTCTTTAGTTGGATCGTATTTGTAAAGTTGCCAAAAACCAGCTTTTACAGCTTCTTTTTGATGAACCTGAGATTTTGTCATTCCACCTTTAATTCCATGAGCAATACAAGGAGAATAAGCGATAATAAGAGAAGGTCCATTATAAGCCTCAGCTTCTTTTAATACTTTAAAGAAATGAGCAGGATTAGCACCTAATGCAACTTGCGCAACATAAACATAGCCGTATGTTGTAGCCATTAAGCCAAGATCTTTCTTCCTGTTTGGTTTACCAGCGGCAGCAAATTTCGCAACAGAAGCAGTTGGAGAAGCCTTTGAAGATTGTCCTCCTGTATTAGAATAAACTTCTGTATCCATTACAAGAACGTTTACATTTTCGCCCATTGCCAAAACATGATCAAGACCACCATATCCAATATCATAAGCCCAACCGTCACCACCAAAAATCCAGTTTGATTGTTTTACAAAGTAATCTTTTAATCCAAGAAGTTCTTTGCTCATTTTATCACCTGTTTTTTCAAGTAATGGAATTATTTTAGCAGAAGCTAATTTTGAAGCTTCAAAACTAAACATACCGTCAAGCCATTCTTTAGCAGCAGCTTTCATTTCATCACTATATCCATTTGCGATGATTTTTTCCATTCTGTCTGCAATTCTGCCTCTCAATCTGTTTGTACCTACAGCCATACCAAATCCGTATTCAGCATTATCTTCAAACAAAGAATTAGCCCAAGCAGGACCTTGTCCTTGAGGATTTTTTGTATAAGGAGTTGCAGGAGCTGAACCACCATAAATTGAAGAACAACCGGTAGCATTTGCGATAGTCATGTGATCTCCAAATAATTGAGTAACAAGTTTTACATAAGGAGTTTCACCACAACCAGCACAAGCACCAGAGAATTCAAACAATGGTTGAGCAAATTGACTTACAAGAATGTTTTTTGTTGGATCAACAGGAGTTTTATGTCCAACTTTTTTAAACATATATTCCCAACGCTCTTTTTCTGCCATTTGAGTAGCAATAGGCATCATGTTAAGAGTTTTAGGTGTAGTAGGACAAACATCGGCGCAAACGCCACAACCAGTACAATCTTCAACACTAATTTGAATTTTGTATTGATATCCTTCAAGACCTTTTCCTTTGGCTTTCAATAAAGTTGTTCCTTCAGGAGCATTAGCAGCTTCTTCGTCAGTTAATAAGAAAGGACGAATAACAGCGTGAGGACAAGAATAAGCACAAGCGTTACATTGAATACAAGTTTCAGAATTCCAATTAGGAACATCAACAGCAACAGCGCGTTTTTCATATTCAGTAGTACCGGCAGGTAAAGTTCCGTCTTCACGACCAACAAAAGCACTTACAGGAATAGAATCACCTTCAAGTCTGTTTACAACGTCAGCAATTTTTCTTACAAATTCAGGACGAGTTTCATCTTCATGTTTAACTTCAACTTTAAGATTAGCCCATTCAGGTTTAACTGTAATTTTAATAACATCACCACCACGATCAACAGCGGCGTAGTTCATTTTTACAATTTTTTCACCTTTTAAACCATAAGATTTTTCAATTGCATATTTCATTTCCTTAACTGCCAGATCGTAAGGAATTACATTTGAAATTTTGAAGAATGCAGATTGCAAAATAGTATTTGTTCTATTACCAAGACCAATTTCTTTTGCTATTTCAGTTGCATTAATCATATATGCAGAAATTTCTTTTGTAGCTAGGCATTTTTTAATGCTATTTGGTAAATTAGCTTCAATTTCGCTTTTGTCCCAAATACTATTTAATAAAAATGTGCCACCTTTTTTAATACCTTTAAGTACGTCATATAATTCAAGATAAGCAGGAACATGACAAGCAACAAAGTCAGGAGTATTTACTAAATAAGTAGAACGAATAGGGCTATCACCAAAACGAAGGTGAGAAATAGTTATTCCACCAGATTTTTTAGAATCATAAGCAAAATAAGCTTGAGCATATTTATCAGTGTTATCACCAATAATTTTGATTGAGTTTTTGTTAGCACCAACAGTACCATCAGAACCTAAACCAAAGAATTTGCCTTGGAAAGTTCCGGCAGGAGCCAAATCAATTTCTTCCAATAATGGTAAAGAAGTAAATGTAACATCATCAATAATACCTAGAGTAAATTGATTTTTAGGTTCTTTGTTTGCTAAATTTTCGAAAACTGAAATAATTTGAGCAGGAGTAGTGTCTTTAGAAGAAAGACCGTAACGACCACCAATAATAAGAGGTTGTTCTTTTTTACCATAAAATGCTTCAACAACATCAAGATACAAAGGCTCACCATTTGCTCCCGGTTCTTTTGTTCTATCAAGAACAGAAATTCTTTTTACAGTTTTAGGCATTACATCAAAGAAATATTTCAATGCAAATGGACGATACAAATGAACATTAAGGAAACCAACTTTTTGACCTTTAGCATTCAAAAAATCAACAGTTTCTCTTATTGTTTCAGCAACAGAACCCATTGCAATAATAATATTTTCAGCATCAGGAGCACCATAATAAGTAAAAGGTTTGTATTCACGACCAAGAAGTTTTGTAATTTCTTTCATATAATCGTTAACAACATCAGCTACCGGTTCGTAGAATTTATTTACAGATTCTTTAGCCTGGAAGTAAATATCCGGATTCTGAGCAGTTCCTTTTGTTACAGGATGTTCGGGATTAATTGCGTTATCTCTGAATTCTTGAAGTGCATCATAATCAATAAGTTTAGAATAATCTCCTTCTTCAAGAACTTCAATTTTTTGAATTTCGTGAGAAGTACGGAATCCATCAAAGAAATGTACAAAAGGAATTCTGGTTTTAATAGCAGCTAAATGAGCTACACCAGCTAAATCAGATGCTTCCTGAACGCTACCGCTTGCTAATAAAGCAAAACCGGTTGGGCGAGTTGCATAAATGTCACTATGATCTCCAAAAATAGAAAGAGCATGAGCAGCAACGCTACGAGCACTAACATGGAAAACAGCAGGAAGTAATTCACCGGCCATTTTGTACATGTTTGGAATCATCAATAACAAACCTTGAGAAGCGGTATAAGTAGAAGTAAGTGCACCAGCTTGAAGCGAACCATGAACAGCACCGGCGGCGCCACCTTCTGATTGCATTTCAACAACTCTAACTTCTTCGCCAAAGATATTTTTTCTACCATTAGCAGCCCATTCGTCAACATGTTCTGCCATATTTGACGACGGAGTAATAGGATAAATAGCCGAAACCTCACTAAACATATAAGCAATGTTGGCTGTGGCTTGATTTCCGTCGCAAGTAATGAATTTTTTAGCCATAATTATTTTATTTTTAATTAGTTACGTATATAATAATTTCAAATCATTTAATAAATCAATTCGGAAGCTTCTGATTTTCAACAACATAAAAAGACATCATCAAAGTCACTTAAAGCCTTGATTTTTAATACTTTATGCGTAAAAAAGACAAAAACAAACGTCAAAACCGACCCCCAAATTTAAAAAGTTTTTAAGAGAAAAAAATTGTTTTACAATATTTTAACTGCAAACGATTGTTTTTCAGAGTACAAATCATTCAAAATGTAAATCTTTTAATCGGAGAATCATTCAATGTGTAAATCATTCAATATGTAGATCGGACAATCATTCAATTTGTGAATCTTTTAATCAGTTATTCATTAAAGAGAAAAAAATACTTCAACTTAAATAATTAAATTACAATAACATACAAAAAGAATATAAAAAAAAGCAACTTTTTTTTTGTAAAATAAAAATAAGGTTTTACTTTTGCATCGCTCTTTTCAGGAGAGATGGGTGAGTGGCTGAAACCACCGGTTTGCTAAACCGGCGTATGGTGAATAACTGTACCGGGGGTTCGAATCCCCCTCTCTCCGCCAGAAAAACACAACGTTCAAATTATACGGGGTATAGCGCAGTCCGGTTAGTGCATTCCGATATGAAATCGGAAGAGTCGCAAGCCAAAAACGCTTAAATAATTCAAATTATTCGTGGTAAAGCGCAGTCCGGTTAGCGCATTCCGATGTGAAATCGGAAGAGTCGCAAGCCAAAAACGCTTAAATAAT
>JAFGUD010000477.1 GCA_016938685.1 Bacteroidales bacterium
AAAACGAAGAAAAAACTAAGTAGAAAGATTAGATAAAAAAAGATAAATTTGGAAAAATGCGCCACGGCCCATAGCCAAAACCGTTGGGCTCAATTATAAAAACAATGAAAAACATTTTATCAATCTTACTTATTTTGACCTTTGGGACTTTAAATGCTCAATCAGTAGTAAAATTTAAATTTTATGACCCATGTGCTGATAGCGTTTTAAATTTAAATTATGAAATTGTATCTGTTTCGGACAGCTTAAATATTATTCATGTTAAAGACTCTGCTATTTTAAAACAAAAAGGACTTTATATAATCAATATCTATCAGGTACATGACAATTATATCGCATCTTATAATTTCACAAAAAAACTGTACTTACAAAAAGAATATAACGATACAATTGAGTTACCAAGAATATCTATTTGGTACGGGAGTGCTTTACATTCTCAGGATTGGAAGTTCCATTATTGTGACAGATTATGTAATGGACATGAGATTGCCTATTACAAAACGGGTCAAAAGTGGATTGAGGGTGACTTTGTAAACGGAATTCCCAAGAAAAAAATAAGATATTATGATAGAAAGGGGAATTTGGTGAGAGTAGATATTTACAATAAAAAAGGACTAAAACGGATAAAATACCCAGATTATATTGATTATGTGAAAAATAACCGAGCCCAACACGGGCTCATAAGCAATTCTGGCTGAAACAGTTAAACACGAAATGAAATCAATAATTAAGCATTCTGGTGGTTACGCAGTGAAAGTTTTCAAATCCCGCACTGCTCATAGCCGGGCACGTTGCCATTCATTGACTGAACGCACTCAAACTGAAAATAAAAAGAAATGAAAAAAACATTAAAAATAATTTCTACAGTATCAATTCTATTATTTGGAATTTTATGGATTTCGAGCAAATTTGATTTCTTGACTGAATATAACTCTATAGATTTTAGAAATATTCTTGTACTAATATATTTGTTTACAAGTTTAAAATATTTTCAAATGGAGGTTAAAGATAAAAACGCTGAAATTCAGGAATTGAAATTGAAACTGGAGAAATCAAAAAAGGAAATTTAAAAAAACTGAATACGGAATTTAACAATCTGATGAGTTACTCAATCAAACAGAATTGAATAATATTACGGAATAAAATGCTGACTGAATTCACTCAAACTCAGAAAATCGGAAAACAGAATTTCCCGGAATAATAACGAATTGAAAAAACAACGAAATGGCAACACCGTGTATAATTCATTGCTAGTGCAAGCTTACTTACGAAAATCCTCGCGGATTTTCTATTCGGTTTGTATTTGCTAAATTAGGTGCTTAAACACGCAACGAAATCATACACAAACACGTTGTACACCAGCTTAAAATAAAAAACCAGTAACAGGAATCTAAATAATAATATGAATAGATTAGAAAAAAAGCTAGAGATACTAGACTCAGGTTTACAAAGTAGATTTCAAGAGACAAAAATGGAGGTTGAGTTATTATTATCAAAATACGATTCAAACTTTCCGACATACACAGATCACTCTATTAAACATTCTCTTGAAGTATTTAAACTCATTTCTGAATTACTTACGCCAAAGGAAATAGACAATTTAAATTCAGATGAAATATATATTTTGTCTATGGCAAGCATCTTACATGATATTGGAATGTGCCTACCCGATTCAGAAATAATAAACATATACAATGAAAAATTCAATTTGACAGATAAACCTATTGAAAAAATAGTAAATGAAAATATAATAAGAGAGATCCATCACGAATTGAGCTACGAGTTTATTATTAAGGAATATAACCTACTAAAAATTCCTAATGAAAAATATGCTGTAGCAATTGGACTTGTTGCAAAAGGACATCGAAAAGTTGCTTTAGATGATATCGATATTTATAAACCCAAATTCTTTGTGAAAAGTGGACGAGAATTTGTTTGTTTACCTTATTTAGCTAGTATATTACGCTTAGCTGATGAACTAGATATAACCAATATACGCACTCCATATTTGTTGACTAAATATTATATGCCAAAAAATGAAGTAAGTATTAAAGAATGGAAAAAACACATATCTACCACTCAGATAAATTTTACTGAGGATCAAATTTTATTTGAAGTTAATTGTTCTGATCAAAACAACTATGCTGCATTACAAGAACAATTTGAGAAAATTCAAAATCAATCCTACTATTGTCAAAAAATTATAAGAACTATTTCAAATACTGAAGACCGTAAATTCGAATTAAGTTCATACCGAATTATTCCTAACTATAAGTTTCTTGGATTTGATCCGAAAGGTATCAAGTTTTCCTTTAATGTAAAGAATGTGGTTAAGACTTTTATTGGTGAAGATTTATATGAAAATAATCTTGTAGCGATTAGAGAAGTAGTGCAAAATGCTATCGACACGTGTAGATATAAACAGAATATATTTAAATCTGAATTTTCTCCAGAAATTAAAATATTGATTGAAGATAATTTCATCCAAATCTCAGACAATGGTTTAGGTATGGACGAATTTGTAATTGAGAATTTTTTTGGAAGATTAGGAAGTAGTTTTTATGAACAAGAAAAGGTAAAAAAAGAATTTGAGGCTATTGGACAGTTTGGTGTTGGTGTTTTTTCTTATTTTTTATTAGGTGAATATATCGATATAGAAACAAAAACAGAAAACGGTACTCCCTTAAAGTTCAGAATTGATAAAGATCCTAATAACTATTTTCATTTCTTCGAAGAAACAAAAAGAAAAAATACAGGAACCACAATAACTCTTCATCTAAAAGATGAAACTAAAGAAAAGTATAGTTTTAATGATTACTACAATTATATCTTAAACACTTTTAGACATTTAGAATTTCCATTGATTGTGACGGACAAAAATACAGTTTATGAAGTTTCAAGTGCCTCTTTTAGCCTGCAACCTAAGGTTGAAATTCAAAAGTATATTAGATTAAAAAACAAGAATATTGCAAATCAATTTACTATTATTAAGCATTCAATAAAGCATGATGATTATGAGGGAGAAAGTGCATTAATTGTAAAAACCCTAACTAAGAAGAATATAAAGCAAGATGGTCCGCTTTATTTTGAATATGATTCCTTTAATACTATTGATTACATGCATGATCAATCTCAAATAGCAATCTCGCAGAAAGGTGTTTTTGTCAATAATTATTCATCAGGATATTTAGCATTGATGATAGGTGATATTAACTTGAAAAAAGGGGAAAAAATAAATATTAATAGAAAGGAGTTTGTTCAACAAGAATCGGTATCTGCAATAATTGGTGTCTTCATCGCAGGTCTCATTGATAAATATTTTACTGAAATTAAAAAACATTTCACAATAGAAGAAAGAGCTAAAATAACTGATAGTTTTTTACAATATTATTTAGGAACATATTTTCCTAACAAAAATAATTTCAATAATCTTAAAACTGTGCTTGAAAATAATTTAATAGTAAGATTCATTGAAAACAACTTAGAATCATTAATTACTTTCATAGAAATTGAGCAGAAAAGTAATGAATTTATACTTCTGCCTAGCATAGAGAATAAGAGCGAACTAAGGAAGTTCTCAAAACTGCCAATATTAATGGCATCCGTAACTGCTGATGGTGATGGAACATACGAGACCATTTATAGCCTTCTAAAAGATATATTTAATTACACTCCTAAAGTTTTTGTTTCTGCAAACAGAGCCTATCAGATTTTTTACAAATGCGAAAATGACAACTATAAAGATGTCAATACCAAGTTGAGAGATTTGTCAATATATCGAATTAAAGATGCCCAATTTATTGACTCAAAATATATAGCGGTAAAGATTTCCAAAAATAAAAAGGAACTTCAAAAACTTAGGATCTATTATACTGATTTAATTATTAATGCTACACACCCATATTTGATGTTTATTATTAAACATTATAATACAATTAAGGACAATACCGAATTTGAAAAAATAATAAAAACCTCGTTCGATATTATTAGAGAGATAAATGATTCAAAGAAAGTTGTACAAAGAAGAATAAAAGAATTAAATCAAATACTTGATCCGTTAAGTGTTATAGAACAACCATGGCGTTTTACAATAGATGATTTTCAACCGACTAATTAAAAGCCAGTGTACAACACGCGGTATAGTTAATAAGGGTTTCAGTGGTTTTCGGGGCGCAGTAACCCGCTTCAAAATTAGCTGTAACTTGACAGGAAAGAAGCCCGCATTCCCTAACTAACCATACCGCCACCGTTG
>JAFGUD010000478.1 GCA_016938685.1 Bacteroidales bacterium
CCCACGCACAAAACTGCACATTTGCAAGCCCCGACACACAAGCCGATGCTTCAGCTTGCAAAAGAGCAGTTTTCTTGCCGACGCACCCGTGGATAATTGTATATTTGTGCTTAAATAATAAACATTAAAACAGATTTTTGATTAATGGAAATACAAATCTTGAAACCTCGGAAAGCATTAAACAAAGCTTTTCTGAAAGTAAAACCTAACAGGACTGAAATAGAGTGTTTCAAGACTAATTTAATCCAGTTGCTCGACAGGATTAATGACAGCGAATCGGAAGAATTTCATAAAAATCTTGTTTCAGACTTTCTGAAAGATACATACTACAAACAAAATCACTTTATAAATACAAAAGGTCGAAACGACCTAGTAATCCATAACACAAACAGTGCCTCCGGCACAGTGGGTGTTATTATTGAAGCTAAAAAGCCGACCAATAAAGGGGAAATGTTGACCCAAGAAAAAATCAACGTAAAAGCATTTCAAGAATTGGTTTTGTATTATTTACGTGAACGTATTACTCAAAAAAATCTTGAAATAAAACATTTGGTTGCGACCAACATAAACGAGTGGTTCATTTTTGACGAGCATCTGTTTGAAAGACTTTTTGCTCAAAACAAATCGTTTGTAAAACAGTTTGAGAACTTTGAAGCAAGCAAGAAAACAACAGACGTATTTTACAAAGAGATTGCCGAACCGTTTATTAACAGCATCACTTCTGAAATTGAATTTACATATTTTAATATTCAGGACTTTCAAAAACCATTACGCAATTCAGACAAGGCAGATGACAATTCTTTGATTGCATTATTCAAACTTTTATCGCCAGAACATCTTTTAAAACTTCCGTTTGCAAATGACAGCAACAGCCTTGATAAACGTTTTTACGGTGAATTGCTTCATATTATTGGATTAACAGAAACCAAAGACGGAAGTAAAAAGCTGATTGAACGAAACAAAGACGGTGAACGAAATACAGGGTCTTTCCTTGAAAATGCTATTATTCAATTAGACAGCCTAGACAAAATTTCTCGGATTGAAAACCCAAGTCAATTCGGTGCAAACTTACAAGAACGACTTTTCAATGTTGGACTTGAATTAAGTATTACTTGGATAAATCGGATTTTATTTTTAAAACTCTTAGAAGCTCAATTAATTACTTACCACAAAGGTGATAAATCGTATGAGTTTTTGAGTTTCGATAAAATTAAGGATTATGACGATTTAAACAGTTTGTTTTTTCAAGTGCTTGCACGCAAGCAGAACGAGCGTAACGAAGATGTAAAAGCGTTATTTGCAAAAGTCCCCTATTTAAACAGTTCGCTTTTTGAACCAACGGAAATTGAACATACAACACTTTTCATTAGCAATTTACGCAATGATAAAACATTGCCGATTTATTCGCAAACCGTTTTAAAAGACAGCACAGGCAAAAAAAGAACAGGAAATATAAATCCGCTTGAATATCTTTTCGAATTTCTTAACGCTTATGATTTCACAAGCGAAGGAAGCGAAGAAATACAGGAAGATAATAAAACTCTTATCAATGCTTCGGTACTTGGTTTGATTTTCGAGAAAATTAATGGTTACAAAGACGGTTCATTCTTTACGCCAGGTTTTATAACCATGTATATGTGCCGTGAAACTATTCGTAAAGCAGTAATTCAAAAATTCAACGAAACAAAAAACTGGAATTGCTCCGATATTGATTCGCTTTACGATAAAATTGAAGACCGTAAAGAAGCAAATAAATTAATCAATGATTTAAAAATTTGCGACCCTGCTGTTGGTTCTGGTCACTTTTTAGTTTCGGCACTCAATGAAATGATTGCAATAAAAAGCGACCTAAAAATATTGCAAGACCGTGAAGGCAGGCGATTAAAAGAATATCATTTTGAAGTTGTAAACGATGAATTGATTGTAACAGATGAAGACGGAGAACTTTTTGAATATAATCCTACAAATAAAGAAAGCCAACGCATACAAGAAACTTTGTTTCACGAAAAGCAAACAATAATTGAAAACTGTTTGTTTGGCGTTGACCTAAACCCAAATTCTGTAAAAATTTGCCGTTTGCGTTTGTGGATTGAACTTTTAAAAAATGCTTACTACAAAAACGAAACGGAACTTGAAACCCTTCCAAACATTGACATTAACATAAAATGCGGTAACTCGCTGATTAGCCGTTTTACCCTCGATGCCGATTTAAAACAAGCATTAAAAAAAAGTGCCAGTAAATGGACTATTGACAGCTACCGCCTTGCCGTTGATACATACCGAAACGCCCAAAGCAAAGAGCAAAAGCGGGAAATGGAACGGCTAATAAATGAGATTAAAACCAATTTTCGTAGCGAAATTTCGCTGAATGACCCAAAAGTAAAACGGCTTCGTGCCTTAAATGGCGAGTTGTTTACTATGACAAACCAAGGTCAACTTTTTGAACTCTCGAAAAAGGAAAAAGCCGAATGGAACGCAAAAGTTTCTAAACTTACTGCCGAAACCCAAAAACTTGAATCCGAAATTGAAGAAATAAAAAGCAATAAAATTTACGAAAACGCCTTTGAATGGAGGTTTGAATTCCCTGAAGTACTGGACGATAACGGCAATTTTGTGGGGTTTGATGTGGTGATTGGGAATCCGCCGTATATCAATTTTGCAAATTTGCCTGAAACTGAACGAGAATACTACAACAAATTTGAACTTTATAAAAACAAAACAGATTTGTATGCTTTCTTTGTTGGCTTGGGTGCAAAAATTAAAAATCAAAAGGGATTTATTTGTCTTATAATTCCACACACATGGGTATCAACAACAAGTTTCTTGCCTCTTAGAAAATTACTTCTTGACCAAATTAATTTAATGACTATTGTTGAACTTGATTTTGGTGTATTTAAGGATGCTTATGTTAAAACTGTAATTATACAAACAGACAATGCACCAAACAATAAAATCCGATTACTTGATGAGAATTTCAATTTAAGAGTTGAAATACCCAAAGATACTATTTCTAAAGATGAAGAATTAAAAATCAATCTAACTTGGAATCCAGTTAAATATAACATTTATACAAAAATTAAAACAGATGCAACAAAACTTGGAGATATAGTTCATTTTTCAAGGGGTATAAAAACCAGTAATGATAACAGATTTTTGTTCAATGAAAATAATGGAACAGATTATTATAAAGTCATAAGAGGAAGAAATATTAAAGCTTATAGAATTGACTACGATAATGAATTTATATGGTATCGCCCAGACTTGATGAAGGAAAAAGCTGGTTGTTTGCCTCATACAAAGGAATTATTTTTAACACCAGAAAAAATAATTACTCAAAGAGTTAATAGTAGCGGTCAACTTTTAGCGACATACGATACTGAACAGTATTTTTGTTTAGATACTACCAATATTTCCTCTGAGGTTATTGATAAAAATTGCGACTTAAAATTTATAGTTGGTACAATTAATTCAAAGTTGATTAATTGGTGGTTTAATGATGAATTTAAAAACCCAACAATTAGCGGTTATGAATTGCATCAAATACCAATAAAACGAAACAATCAAATAGAAAAAGAAATATCAAGTCTTGTAGCTGATATTCTAATTGACAATAAATTAGGTAAAGATATTGAAAGCCTCACTAAGCAAATAGATAAATTGATTTTTGAACTTTATGACTTGACAGAAGAAGAAATCGAGATAATAGAGAATAGTATTAAATAAAAATGACTCAAAACGTATCCATATATTCAAATGCAAAAAAGATAGAACTTCATTATTGTTTTAATGATGAAAGTCACACTATGGATGCAGTTATCAGAAATAAATGCGAGCATGAGTTTTTAGAAATAGTAAAGCATGTAAGTACACTATTTAATGTTGAATTAGAACTTGAATCGGAGGCTTATACCGAAGGTGGATTGCGAGAATGGTGGTCGCTTACAATCAAAAAGAATCCTACTTTAGCTGCAATAATAATCGGCGTTTTGATAAATGTACTTTCAAATTATATCACAACCGACCAAGAACTTAATGATTTGCAAAAACAAGAATTAAGATTAAGTATTGAGAAATTAAAACAAGACCTTGAAGAAAACAAAGAAGAAATTCCTACAATTCACATTGAAAACGCAACATTTATAATAAACAATGACATTAAGGTTCAAAAACATAAATCAAATTTTTATAAAAATCTCGAAGATTATCGTAAAGTTATAAAAATTGAAACTACCGCACTAACAGAAAAAAACAAACCGATAAATGAACCTGTTCCAGTTGAAAGGGCTGATTTTGGAAAGTTTGTTTTGACTTCTGATGAACTGCCATCTGATTTTGATAATGAAGCTATTATTGAGATTGTATCACCTGTTTTGACTAATACAAGTTATAAATGGAAAGGTATTTACAAAGGAGAACCCATTGACTTCTCAATGAAAGATAAGGACTTCAAAGAATCTGTAATTTCTGAAAAAGAAACATTTAAAAACGGTACTTACATAGAGTGCGTATTAGAAATTTCAAGAAAAGTAAGTGATTTTGGAGAGGTAAAAAATTCTAGTTATTCCGTTTTGACTGTAATAAAAAAAGATGATGGAATTTCGCAAGTCATTACAAAACAAGGTAAGAAATATTTAGATGAACAGGATGCAAAGAAAAGACAATTAAGTTTGAATTTCAATGAAACAGAATAGCCCACGCTTCACAGCCACACACATTGCCAAGCCACACGAGCCATCGCTAAAGCCTAAGCTTGTCAAAGAGTGTGTCTGTCCCAACGCACGGCAGACCGAAACGATGTAGCAAATTGATAGAGAATGATAGAAAAAACGAACACCGAACGGCTAACAACGTGTATAAAACATTTGGCAGACAGTGGTTTATCGTGCGGCACAACTCGTATCAAAAGTAGATGTAACTTGATAGAAAATCGCTTCGAAATGCCAAACGTTTCATACACGCAACCGTTAACGGCAAGTTTGAAGAAAAATAAATTGTGGTTATTTAAACCGTTCGTTCTTTGGTTTTCTACTCGCTTGTAAATCGCTGTCACAAAACTTGCAAAAGAGAG